>JASHSG010000285.1 GCA_030040935.1 Acidobacteriaceae bacterium
TTCTCCGTGCCCGGCCCACCCAATCCGGAGTTCCTGCGCCGCGCCGTCGCGCTGGCCACGCGCAACGTCCTCACCGCCGCCGGGGGCCCGTTCGCGGCGGTGGTCGTGCGTGAAGGCAAAATCGTCGGCGAGGGCGCTAACTCTGTCACCGCCGCCAATGACCCCACCGCGCATGCCGAAGTCAATGCCATCCGTGCCGCGGCCAGAGCTCTGCGCACCTTCACCCTCGCCGGTTGCGAGCTTTACACCAGTTGCGAGCCTTGCCCCATGTGTCTCGCTGCCGCCTACTGGGCCCGCCTCGATGCCGTCTACTACGGGGCCAGCGCGGCCGACGCTGCCCGTGCCGGCTTTGATGATGCCTTTCTCTATGCCGAGCTTCGCAAAGACCCGAGCCAGCGCGAACTCCGCTCCACGCAGTTGCTCCCCGATGAGGCCTGGGCCAGCTTTGCCGCCTGGATCGCCTCGCCGAACAAAATCGAATACTGAGCGCCGCTCCTTCTTGCGTCAACCGGCTGCCATCCTTGACCCCGCGCCGCCGCCTTGCGTATGCTGCCAGCGTTTACGCTAAGCGCAGAGCCTCTCGAATTCGCCCCGCAGGGGAGAGCCCGAATGAGCACCACGACGGCCGCAGCTCCCGCTCCCAAAATCGCTGCCAAACCACTCCTTGTTCGCCGTGCCGCCGTCCTCGGCGCGGGAACCATGGGCTCCCGCATCGCCGCTCACCTGGCCAACGCCGGAATTCCGGTTCTCCTGCTCGATCTCCCTCCCAAAAATCAAAACGCGGAGCGGGCTCTCGACGCGCTCGCGAAGTCCCGCCCCGCCGCTTTCTTTGAGCCATCGCGTGCTGCGCTCATCACCCCCGGCGTCTTCGACGACGATCTTTCCGGCCTCGCTCAGTGCGACTGGATCGTCGAAGCCGTCGCCGAAAACCTCGAAATCAAAACCGCGCTCCTCGCTCGCGTAGTTCCGTATGTGGCTCCCCAAGCGCTTCTCACCACCAACACTTCCGGCCTGCCCATATCGCAAATCGCTTCGGTCTTGCCAGTCCAAATCCGGAAAAAATTCTTCGGCACGCACTTTTTCAATCCTCCCCGCTACATGCGCCTCCTTGAGGTCATCCCCACCGCCGATTCCGGCCCCGCCATCGTTTCCGCCTTTTCCGCATTCGCCGATCTCATCCTCGGCAAGCAGATTGTCTTCGCGCACGATACGCCCAACTTCATCGCCAATCGCATCGGCATAGCGGTCATGTTCAACGCCGCCAACCTCATGCTCGAGCAGGGCCTCACAATCGAAGAGGTCGACGCGCTCACTGGCCCCGCCATCGGCTGGCCCCGTACCGGGACCTTTCGCCTCGCCGATCTCGTCGGCGTCGATATTCTCGCTCACGTCGCCGCCAACTTCCCGCTCGGCGTGACCGGCGGAAAATTCGCACCCATCCTCGACGCGCTCCTCAAACGCGGCTGGCTCGGCGATAAGTCTCTTCAGGGCTTCTACAAGAAAGTCTGCGGCGCCGGCGGTAGAGACGAGCGCCTCGTCCTCGATCTTTCCACCTTCGAATACCGTCCCTCGGTCAGGCCCGCTCTGCCCGCGCTTGAGATGGCAAAAAACGCCGCCACCCTTCCTGAGCGCCTCCGGCTGTTGCTAGCAAACAACCCGGCCAAGGACAAGGCCGCGGCATTTCTCCTCCCGTTTCTTTCCTCGCTCTGGAACTTCGCCGCCGATCGCATCGGCGAAGTCGCCGATGATGCGCCTTCCATCGACGCGGCCATGCGCGCCGGCTTCAATTGGGAAATGGGCCCCTTCGAAATGTGGGATGCAGCCGGCGTGCCCGAAACTGTCGCCCGCATGAAACAGTCTGCCCTCCCGGTCTCCTCTGCTGTCGAAAAGCTGCTGGCCTCCTCGCGCGCCGCCTGGTACTCACCTGCTCGCGACGCCTGCTTCAGTCCCGCCGCCGCGCAGCTCTCCTCAATTGCCGCCTTCCCCGGCCACGCCCGCATCGCCGATTTCCGTCGTTCGCTGGGCGTCCTGCGCTCCAATCCCGGCGCTTCGCTCGTTGACCTTGGCGACGGCATCGCCTGCATTGAGTTGCACTCGCTCAAGAACGCCATCGGCGGCGACGTTCTCGCACTTGTCTCCACGGTCCTCAATCCCTCCTCCGATGCGGTCCGCGACTTCGATGGCTTCGTGATCTCCGGTGACCGCGATAACTTCTCCGTCGGCGCCAACCTGATGCAGCTTCTTCTCGCCGCGCAGGAGGGTGAGTGGGACGAACTCGCCGGCGTAATCCACAACTTCCAGCAGATGACCGCGGCGATTAAATTCTGTCCGCGCCCGGTGGTCGCCGCGCCGTTTGGCCTCGCTCTCGGCGGAGGTGCGGAGATTTGCCTCCACGCTGCGCGTCGCCAGCCGCACGCCGAAACTTATATCGGCCTAGTTGAAGCGGGTGTCGGGCTCATTCCCGCAGGTGGAGGGACCAAAGAGATGTTTCTCCGCGCCTTCGATGCCGCCGCTGCCCTTGCGCCGCCCGATCCACGCGATCCGCCCTCTCGCTTCGCGCAGTCCGCAGAACTCGCCGCGGCCCTCAAGCGTGCGCTCGAAACCATCGCCATGGCCAAGGTCTCCACTTCGGCCGCCGAAGCGCGCTCCCTCGGCCTGCTCTCGCCCGCCGACCGCATCACCATGAACCGCGATCGCCTGCTCCTCGACGCCAAGGCTCAGGCCGCGTCTCTCGCCGCATCGGGCTACGCTCCGCCGCAGCCGCGCGCGCAAATCCCCGCTCCCGGCATCGCTGCGCTCGCAACCCTCGAAATGGGCATCTATTTGATGGGCGAAGCCGGCTACGCCTCCGAGCACGACCAGAAAGTTGCCCGTTGGGCCGCGTACATCCTCGCTGGCGGCCGCATCTCACCCGGCGCTCTCGTCGGCGAGCAGTATTTCCTCGATCTCGAGCGTGAAGCCTTTCTCTCGCTGTGCGGCGAGCGCAAATCGCAGGAGCGCATCGCTTTCACCCTCAAGACCGGCAAACCGCTCAGGAATTAGCCATGAACTCAGCCCGCCTCATTTTCCTTGCCGCTGCGTCTCTCGCCCTTGCAGCCAGTCAGGCGGCTGCGCAGGACGCTTTCTCAATCGATGGTCGAAATTCGCCGCCGCTCGTAGAGTCGGGCCAGATCCGGTTCGAGGGCCGGTCCGTTCCTTACGTGATTCGTCGGCTTCCCGTCAGCTCGTTTCCCGATCTTCCGTCCGCCGTTCAGGCGGAACTCGCCGCTCGCGGCTGCCTCATTCCGCAGACCTACGAGGCTCATCGCCCTGAGAATGTAATCCACGCGAGCCTTGAGCGTCCGGGTTCCTCTGATTGGGCCCTGCTCTGCTCAGCTCATGGAACGGTCTCGCTGCTCGTCTTCTTCGGCCAGGGATTCGTCCGGCCGTTCACGCTGGCCTCTGCCCCGGAAACCGAGCGCCTGCAGGCGCACGATCCCAGCGGTGTGCTCGGGTTCAACTGGGGCATCGATTCCGCTTCGCCGAAGCAAGTCCACGATGCCGAGGCCGGGATGAATCCGCGCCCTCCGCTTCTGGATCACGACGCGCTCGCCGATACTCTCGTCGATCGCCACACCGTCTACCACTTTTACTTGAGCGACGCCTGGACCCTCGTCGATACTGACCACTGATCACTGCTCCCGGGGAGCCCGATGCCCGAATCCGTCATCGTTGCCGCCGTTCGCACTCCCGTTGGCCGCGCACCCAGGGGCGCGCTCTCCACCACGCGCCCCGACGACCTGGCTGCAGCCGCGTTAAGCGGTGTTTTAGAGAAGATGCCGGCCCTTGAAAAAACTTCCGTCGACGACGTCATCCTCGGCTGCGCGCAGCCTGAAGGCGAGCAGGGCTGGAACATTGCTCGCATGGCCGCTCTGCGTGCCGGTCTTCCCGTCGAAATACCCGGCGCAACCGTCAATCGCCTTTGCGCTTCCGGCCTCGAGGCCATCGCCATCGCCGATCACCGCATCCGCTCCGGCTCCGCGCAGGTCATCCTCGCCGGCGGAGCGGAATCGATGAGCCTCATCCCCATGGGCGGCAACAAGCCCAGCCCTAACCCATGGCTCACCGAGAACTATCCCGCGTCCTTGCTCACGATGGGCCTCACCGCCGAGCGCGTCGCCAGAAGGTATGGCATTTCGCGAATCGACCAGGATGCATTCGCGCTCGCGAGCCACCGGAAAGCTCTCGCCGCGCAAGCCGCGGGACGCTTCGATGAAGAAATCGTGCCCGTGAAAGTCGCCGCGGTTTTGCCCGAGGCCAAATCCGGCAAGCCTCAAACCAGGGAACAGCAATTTGCCGCCGACGAGGGCCCGCGCGCCGACACTTCTGCCGCCGCCCTTGCCGCGCTCAAGCCCGCGTTTCATGCCGCGGGCACCGTGACGGCCGGAAATTCTTCGCAAACCTCCGACGGCGCTGCCGCCGCGCTTCTCATCGAAGCCTCCCGCGCCCGCTCGCTCGGCTTTCAGCCGCTTGCCCGCCTCGTTTCCTATGCCGTTACAGGTTGCCTCCCTGAAGAGATGGGCATTGGACCCGTCACTGCCATCCCCAAAGCGCTCGGGCTTGCAGGCCTCACCCTCGCCGACATCGATTTGATCGAATTGAACGAAGCCTTCGCTGCGCAGGTCCTCGCCATCGTTCGGAATCTTAACCTGGACCAGGAAAAAATCAACGTCGATGGAGGCGCCATTGCTCTCGGCCACCCGCTCGGCTGCACCGGCGCAAAACTTACCGCGACTCTGCTGCGAGAGATGAAAGCGCGGAGTGCCCGTTACGGAATGGTCACAATGTGCGTGGGAGGCGGCATGGGCGCCGCAGGAATCTTCGAGCGGCTCAGCTAGTTCTTAAAGAATTTTCCATGCCCGCCGTCTTTCCACGGATCGTAGTGCGCAGCGAACTCCGCGCGGTGTTGCTCGCTGGGATGGTCGTAGAGCCAGAACTCGATGAACGGGCTCGGATTCGGATCGTCGAGCCACGACTCGCCCAGCGCGTTGAACGCCGCGACCGCGGTCTTCCCGGGATCCGGCACGAGGCCGTGGATCGCCTCCTGTCCGTACACGTCGGCCTGGTGCTCAAAGTGGCGGCTGACCGCATTGCTCAACGGACCCAGCAGAAAGCTCGCCATCGAGATCGAAAACAGCAAAACCATGAATCCGGTCCGCGAAGCGAGTTCGGTCGCGCCCCAGCCTGCCCCGAATCGCCGCACCATCCAGCCGGCAAGCGCCGCGCACCCCCAATACACGAAAAACAGGCCCACCGCCGACAAGGCAAATCCCTTTGCGATATGGTCGAGCACGTAGTGCCCGCTCTCGTGGCCAAAGATGAACAGAACCTCGTCGTCCGCAAGTCGGTCTGTCGCCGTATCCCACATCACGTATCGCTTGGTCGCGCCCATCCCCGCCACAAAGGCGTTGATCCCCGTAAACTTCGCGCTGGCTTTCACCAGGTACATGCGATCCGGCGGAATATTGATCCCCGTCCGCGCCACGACCGTTTCGAGCCTCGTCACGAGGGCTGCATGATTTTTCGCGAGCGGTTCCTGCTTGAAGAAAAGCGGCACCACCAGCGGCTCGATAAACGTGAGAAGCGCCAGGATCGGCAGCGTCGCCACCCACGCGCCGAGCCAGTAGCGCCTCGGGGCACGCCGCACGATCCAGTGGAATAGAAGCATCACCGGCACTCCGATCGCCAGCGTCAATCCCACCGCCTTGCCCAGGTCGCCAAGCCAGCTTCCCCAGCCCTCGATGCTTATCCCGTACTTGCGCTCATAGAGCTCGCTGATCCAATCCAGCGGCATCCCCGCCAGCGTTGCGATCGACAGGTACGCCGCGAAGAATGCCATTCCCTGAACCCACCGCCGGCTCGAAATCCTCTCTACCCGTCTTTCCAGTTCCGCCCATGCGCGCGTCGCCAGCATGAGCCACAGGAAAACCAGGCCCCAGACCAATCCCGTGATGCTCAGAATGTTTCGGATGCGGCTCAGTTCGATCGCCTTGGCCAGCTTGTCCGGCGGCAGCGTATACGCCTGCTGCGAGCGCGTCGAATAGGCGGCGCTGTGGGGAGCCTCTGGTGCCTGCGTCGCTTGGCTCCGCGCGGCCGGCATTTGCGGCAACATTCCAGCCAGCATCGCGGCCATCGAGACCACCAGCCGCCGCATGCGTCTAACCCTCATCCCCCCTCCCATAGCCAGCCAAGTCTGCGAGAATCGAACATACAGATGCTTTCGCCAACAACTCGAGTTCTTACGCCCAACTATTCTAAAGGCCCCTTGCGCAGTTCGATCGCCGCTCTCGTCCATTGCGCGCCCGCTGCCACGATCCTTTCGTTGCTCACCTTCGCTGCCGCTGCCCGCGCCCAGCAGCCCGTTCCCGTGGTGCTTGATGCCATGACCGCCGAGCTCCATCGTGCCTTTACTTCGCTCGGCAGGACCTCGACTGCGCCGTCGCCCCCGTCCCCTTCGGCGCCGGCCGCAAACGCGCTTCCGGCGGCGACCGGCGACCAGCCGCTCCCGCCTTACTTCCTCAGCTATACGGTTCGCGACACGAGCTATGTATCCATTCGCGCCACCTACGGTGCTCTCGCCGAAAGTTCGGCCGGCCGTAGACGCTCCGCCGACGTTCAGATTCGTGTCGGCAATCCCAAGCTCGACAATACCCACGGCACGCATCGCGGCTCGGCTGTCAACAGCCAGCAGCTTCCCCTCGGCGACGATCGCGACGCCCTCGCTCGTTCCCTTTGGATGGCTACCAACACGGGCTATGGCACCGCTCTCGACAACTACCTCCGCGTCCAAACCGAAGCCGAGGTTCGGGCAAAGGAAGAAGACACCTCGCCCGACTTCAGCCAGCAGTCGCCTGAAACCCACATCGGCGCCATCGCTCCGCCCATCGTCATTGACCGCCCAGCGTGGAATGAGCGGGTGAGGGAACTGTCGCGCATCTTTCGCGACTATCCCGACGTGTACGAAAACATGGTCTTTCTAACCATCCGGAATGAGACCGACTACTTCGCCTCCTCCGAAGGTTCGCAGATTGTTACGCCCCGCCTCCAGGCGCGGATCGTCGCCGTCGCTGTCACTCGCGCAGAAGATGGCATGGACCTTTTCCGCGAGCAAACCTTCGAGGCCCCTACCGTCGACGGCCTTCCCTCGCAGGCCGATCTCGCTTCCGCAATGCGCGAACTCGGCAAGAGCCTCGAAGCACTGCGCAAAGCTCCGGTCACCGAGCCCTTCGACGGCCCCGCCATTCTCTCCGGACGCGCCGCCGCCGTCTTCTTCCATGAAGTCCTGGGCCATCGCCTCGAGGGCCAGCGCCAGCGCGGCGACGAGGAGGGTCAGACATTCACCAGGGACGTCGGCCAGCCCATACTTCCTGACTTCCTGTCAGTCGTCGACGACCCCACCGTCGCCAATTTCGGCAATATCTGGCTCAGCGGCAGCTATCAGTATGACGACGAAGGACAGAAAGCCGAGCGCGTCGACCTCATTCAGGACGGCGTGCTCAAAACCTTCCTCATGTCGCGCCTGCCCATCGCCAGTTTCGGCGCCTCCAATGGCCACGGCCGCGCTGAAGAAGGCCACGTGCCTACCGGCCGCCAGGGAAACCTCATCGTAAGTTCCACGAAAAGCGTCTCCGATTCCGAATTACGCAGGGAGCTCATCGAAGAAGCCAAAAAGCAGGGCAAGCCCTACGGCCTCTACTTTGAGGACATCTCTTCCGGCTTCGCCGTCACCGAACGCTCCTCCCCGCAGGCCTTCCAGGTCATTCCTCTGGTCGTCTGGCGCGTCTACGTCGACGGCCGTCCCGACGAGCTCGTCCGCGGCGTCAGCATCGTCGGCACGCCCCTCGCCGCCATGAAGAGCATCGTCGCCACCGGCGACAAAAGTGAAGTCTTCAACGGCGAGTGTGGTGCCGAGTCGGGCACTATTCCCGTCAGTGCCGTCGCGCCCGCCATGCTCTTGAGCGCCATTGAAACGCAGCGCCAGCCGCAAGGCACGGCGCGACCGCCCATCCTGCCCATCCCCGGCGCAGAATCCGCAACGAAGGGGGCGCAATGAATTCGCTCCGATCTTTATTCGCAGTGTTCTTTGTCGCGTCCCTCGCTGCGCCGCAAATCCACGCCGCGGATCAAACCCGCGCCGATGCTGAGAAAGACCCCGTCCTCAATGCCATGCTCACCGAGCTCGACCGCAGCATGAGCCGGCTCCAGTTGCAGGGCTTCGCCAAGCCCTTCTTTATTCAGTACCGAATTGAAGAAATCGACGACTTCGAGACCTCGGCCGAGTTCGGCGCCAGTGAAGGCTCCGACCACGCCTGCCAGCGCGTCGCGCGCATCACGGTCCGCGTCGGCGACTACAAAACCGACAGTTCCGGTGCCCGCGGCGACGGCTCTCTCGAAATTACTGTCCTCGACGACGACCCCATCGCTCTTCGCTCTTCTCTCTGGGCCGGCACCGATCAAGCGTACAAAAGCGCGCTCGCGGCATTCGCCCAGAAGCAGGCCGAGTTGAAGCAGGTTGAAACCCCTCCCCAGGCCAACGACTTCAGCCAGGAAAAGCCCATCATTTCCCTCGCCAGCCCCCTTGCCCTTCACGTTGACGAGAGCTCCTGGGCAGATCGCGTCGCCCGCGCCAGCGGCCTCTATCGCACCGGCGCCGCGCTGAGCGGCAGCCAAACCGGGGCCCCCGCGGACAGATCCACGTCCGTGGGGTGGAACGAGCGCGACATCCAGTACTCGAACGCAAGTTTTCGCGCCCGCTCGACCACCACCTGGCTCGTCACCAGCGAAGGAACCATCGTCCGTAAGTCCTCGGTCGAATATCAGGAGTCCTTCGCCGCCGGCATGCAGGCTCCCGACGGCATGCGCCTCGACCGCTCCTACGGCTCTTCCGGAACCTCGCTCGCCGATCTCGACTCTGAGAGCGCCTTCAACCTGCACGCCGTCGGTGAGCTCGCCTCCCTCGCCGAGCTCCGCAAGGCGCCGCTTGTCGAGGAGGAGTACCACGGTCCGGTGCTCCTCTCCTCCGACGCCGCAGCCGACACGCTGCGCTCGCTCTTGGGATCCGCAGTCGTTGCCACCCGCCCCGCTCTCGGTACCGACGCCCGTACCAACGGCCCGTTTGCTTCCAGCTACCACGCGCGCGTCCTGCCCGACTTCATCAACGTTGTCGATGACCCCAGCCTCAAAACCTTCGACGGCAAAGGCCTCCTCGGCGCCTACGACGTTGACGACGAGGGTGTCCCCGCACAGGCGGTCAATATCGTAGATGCCGGCCGCCTCGACAATTACCTCATCGGCCGCCAGCCCGTTCGCGACTTTCCCCAGTCCAATGGCCACGGCCGCGCGGCGATCTCCGGTCCTGCGCGCCCCATGATCGGCGTCCTTAAAATCTCCGCCGGCAATGGACTCTCCAACCAAGAGCTCAACCAGAAGTTGCTCGAGCTGGCAAAGGATCGCGGGCTTCAATCCGTCTATTTTGTTCAAACCTTGGGCGGCGCGCTCACGCCTCGGCTGCTTTACCGCATCTCTCCCGACGGCAAGCGCGAGCTCGTCCGCGGCGCAGTGCTCGCCGATATCGACGAGCGCGCTCTTCGCTCCAGCATCGAGGCCGCGGGCAAGGACCTCTGGGTTGCGAACCATTTCGCCGATCCCCCAACCACGGTTCTCGCCCCGGCCCTGCTCTTCGACGATGCCACCGTCCGCCGCGCCAATGCCAAGAACGACAAGCTGCCCTTCTATCCCCCGCCAGACTGAATGAAGGTGTGGGCATTGCCGGCCGCAAAGAATCCCCGGCATTTCAACTCGTGCATCTCACCCTGTGAACTTTCCCGCACCCCCGGCGTCCGTTTCCGCATCCTTCCAGATGGGACCCGCCCCCCGATTTTCATCAGCCGTCAATTCTTCCGGGCCAAATCCACAAAGTACAATCCGAACCAAGGAGATTTCCCCAATGGCTTACGAGTTACCACCGCTTCCTTACGAGTACTCGGCGCTTGAGCCTTTCATCGACATCGAAACGATGAAGCTCCATCATGACAAGCACCACCAGACCTACATCACGAACGTCAACAACGCCCTCGCCAATCACCCCAGCCTCGCGGCCAAGTCGGTTGACGACCTCATCAGCGACCTCAATGCCGTCCCTGAAGACATTCGCGGCGTGGTTCGCAACAATGGCGGAGGCCATTCCAATCACTCCATGTTCTGGACCATCATGGGCCCGGCCAACGCGGCCGGCATCGGCGGCAGCCCCTCCGGCGACATCGCCAGGCAGATTTCCGCCGACTTCGGCGACTTCGAGGCCTTTAAGAAGACCTTCAACGAGACCACGGCCAAGCAGTTTGGCTCCGGCTGGGGCTGGCTGGTGTTTACCGGCGGCAAGCTCAAGGTCATCACCAGTGCCAATCAGGACTCGCCTCTCTCGCAGGGCCTTTATCCCATCCTCGGCAACGACGTTTGGGAGCACGCGTACTATCTCAAGTATCAGAACCGCCGCCCCGACTACCTCGCTGCCTGGTGGAATGTCGTCAATTGGGCCGAAGTGAACAAGCGCTTCGCCAAAGCCAGAAAGTAACGTCAGCCATCAGCTTCCAGCCTGTTTGCGCGCGAATTACTTTGTTCTGGCAAGTGAAGCTGGAAGCTGGCAGCTGGAAGCTCTCAGGCGATCTCTGAATCGGAGAGTAAAGAGTATATGGCCACCATGCAAATGACCGTGCGCCCCGAGGATCTCTCTCAACTCCCCAAGGGCACTGAGCGCATCCCCGACCCGGGCATTCTCGTCATCTTCGGCGCCTCCGGCGACCTCACCAAGCGCAAGCTCCTTCCTGCGCTCTTTCATCTCTGGCAGGGCAATCTTTTGCCTCAAAGGTTCGCCATCGTCGGCGTTGCGCGCCGTCCGCTCGGTGACGAATTCGCCGCCGACATGCGCTCCGGCATCGTCGAGTTTGGCGGCGTCGACTCAAGCGATCCTAAGCTCGACGGCTTCATCTCTCACATCAGCTACTTTCCCCTCAACTTCGACGATCCCTCCCATTACGCCGCCTTGAAAAAGGCGCTCGACCAAATCGCCGCGGAAAAGGGCATCGGCCCCGATCGCCTCTTTTATCTCGCTACCGCGCCCGAGTTCTTTGCCGGCATCGTCGAAAACCTTGGCGCGCAAGGCATGGCCCAGGCTGAAAACGGACGGGTCGCCATCGTGATCGAAAAGCCCTTTGGCCACGACCTCGACTCCGCCCGCCTGCTCAACCAGCAGGTCAATGCCGTCTTCCACGAGAGCCAGGTCTTCCGCATCGATCACTACCTCGGCAAAGAGACGGTTCAAAATCTCCTCGTCTTTCGCTTTGCCAACGGCATCTTCGAACCGATCTGGAAACGGAATTACATTGACCACGTGCAGATCACCGTCGCCGAGACCCTTGGCGTCGAGGGCCGCGGTCCGTTTTATGAGAAGGCCGGCGCACTGCGCGATGTCGTCCAGAATCACATGATGGAGCTGCTCTCGCTCGTCGCCCTCGAGCCGCCCTCCAGCTTCGACGCCGAAAGCGTGCGCCGCGAGAAACTCAAGGTGTGGCAGGCCATTCCAGCCATCCCCATCCTGAACACCGTCCGCGGCCAGTACGGCCCCGGCATTGTCGACCACGAGCACGTGGTCGGCTATCGCGACGAAGACCGCGTCAATCCCGAATCGGCCACTGAAACTTTTGCCGCGCTCCGCCTCTCGATTGAAAACTGGCGTTGGGCCGGCGTGCCCTTCTTTCTCCGCGCCGGCAAGCGCATGAAGAAGCGCGCCACCGAAATCAGCATCCAGTTCAAGCAGCCGCCCTTGCTCATCTTCAACCGCATGGCTAACTCGGGACCCTGCAGCGAAATCCTGCCCAACCTGCTCACCATCCGCATCCAGCCCGACGAAGGCATTGCCCTGCGCTTCGGCGCCAAGGTTCCCACCAGCTCTGAGATGGCCGTCTGCCCGGTCAACATGGATTTTGATTATGAGGCCGCTTTCGGCAAATCCAGCGCCAACGGCTACGAGCGCCTGCTTCTTGACGCCATGCTTGGCGATCAGACTCTCTTCGCTCATCGCGACGGCGTCGAAACCAACTGGGCCCTCTATACGCCGATCCTCCAGGCCTGGGCCGCGAAAGTACCGCAGGTCTTTCCCAATTACTTCGCCGGCTCATGGGGGCCCGAGTGCGCCGATCATCTGCTCGAGCACTCCGGCCACTCCTGGCGAAACGACCTCGGCCGAAATACATAGCGCGCTCGCAATAGAGGGCGCGGGACAGAGTGCTCACACCAACTCTCCGCTCGCCGATTCGGTAGCCCCTAATCCCTATTCCCTATTCCCTGTCCCTTGATCCATCGCCTCATTCGCCAGCCGGTCCGCTTCCTTATTCCCGCCGCGCAGCGTGTGCCGCATCTCGAACCCATCCAGTTTCATCGCCAGCCGCTGCGCCTCTTCCCATAGCGGCCGAAGTCCCGGGCTTTTCACCTTGTACCGGCCCTTCATCTGCCGCACCATCAGCTCTGAATCCGAAACCACCCGCAGCCGCTTCGCGCCACTTTTGACCGCCCAATCCAGCACCGCCAGCAGCCCCTTGTATTCGGCATAGTTATTGGTCTGCCGGCCTAGGAATTCGCTCAGTTTCACCACCACCCCGCCGTCCGGATCCTCGATCACCGCCCCATACCCCGCCGGCCCCGGATTGCCCCTCGACCCGCCGTCGCAGTGCGCTGTGAACCACCCGCCGCCGCTTCCACGTTCGCCTGCCTCATCTTGAAACAGTTTTCCGCTCATCGCTTTCCAGTCTAGCGGGTGTCGCTCTCTCAGCCTTTCGGGCGCACGTCCTCGCTCCCTCGTTCCCTTGGTACCCCGGTCTCTGTCTTCCTGCTTCCAATTACCCCGTTTCTTCGTCTACTTCATACGTACAGGCTGCATCTGCTGGGAGCGGCAAGACCATGGGCACCGATGCGATTGGCGTTTCCATAACCCCGAGGATCGGTCTCGCCGAGGCGGCCAGTGCTTTGGCCTGGCCAGGCTGTGGGAGGGTACAATCCTCTCCAGACGTGGCTGCTTTGAGAGCAATGGGCGGAGCAAGGCGCCAGAACCCCGGCCAGGACAATGCCAACCGGGCACAGGGCCGTGCGCAAAGCCGCGCCCTCGAGATGGACCTCATCCGCGAGGCCCAGGCTGGCTCCCGGGTCGCCTTCGATACCCTGGTCCGGCAATATGAGCACCAGGTCCTGCGTCTGGCCCTCCACCTCACCGGCTCGGAACAGGACGCCGAAGACATCTACCAGGACGCATTCCTCAAGGCCTATCGATACATTGGAAATTTTCGCTTCGAATGCTCTTTTTACACCTGGATCTATCGCATCGTCACCAACCTGTGCCTCGATCAATTGCGCCGCCGCAAGACCCGCCGCGAAGATCATGCTGTCATTGTGGACCGCACCGGGGATGAGATTGACGTCCTGGCATCGGTCTCCGACAATCGTTCGTTTTCCAACCCCGCCCGCGAACTCGACCGCAAGCTGCTGGGCGCCAGAATTCAGGCCGCGCTGGGCAAGCTCACCCCGCGCGAGCGTATGGTCTTTGAGCTGAAGCATTATCAGGGCCTTCGCCTGCGCACCATCGGCGAAATGCTGAGTACCACGGAAGAGACCGCCAAGAACACCCTCTTCCGCGCAACCAAAAAGTTGCGC
>JASHSG010000286.1 GCA_030040935.1 Acidobacteriaceae bacterium
CGCGCAACACTCGAATACACTGTCCTCATGGCACTTGAATTCACAACTTCGTACATTGAAGACGCGCTTTCGCTTTTTCGCTATTACAAGCGGCTGGCAGAGCGCGCTATGGAGCAGGTGACGGATGAGCAGCTTTTTGTTGCGATCGACAAAGAGGCCAACTCGATCGCCCTCATTGTGAAACATATGACGGGCAACATGAAGTCCCGTTGGACCGACTTCCTGACCACCGATGGCGAGAAGCCGGATCGGGACCGCGACAGTGAATTTGTCAATCCGCCCGCAACGCGGCAGGAGCTGATGGCCGCGTGGGAAGACGGCTGGAAGTGCGTATTCGCCTCGATCGAGCCGCTTACTGACGCCTATCTCAGCCGCACCGTGACGATCCGCGGCGAAGCGCACTCCGTGATGCAGGCCATTAACCGTCAGTTAGCGCACTATCCCCATCACGTTGGCCAGATTGTGCTCTTGGCGAAACACTTCGCCTGCAACGATTGGCAGTCGCTCAGCGTGCCGCGCAATCGGTCGGAAGAGTTCAATCGCAAAGTGGCTGCCCGAGAACTGAGCCAGCGCTGACAGATCAGGATTTCTCGCTCCATCGCCTTTCGGCGTGTCCCTGTAAAATGTTGCGCATGGAAACAATCCAGTACGACCTTCCGCAGAGCCGCATTCCACAAGCGTGGTACAACATTCTGCCCGATCTGCCCAAGCCGTTGGCGCCGCCCTTGCACCCGGCGACATTGCAGCCCCTTGGTCCTGATGATCTAGCGCCGCTGTTTCCGATGGGCCTGATCCTGCAGGAAGTCAGTGTGGATCGCGAGATCGAGATTCCCGAGGAGGTGCGGCAGATTTACGCACAGTGGCGGCCCTCACCGCTGGTGAGGGCGCGGCGCCTGGAGAAAGCGCTCGATACGCCGGCGCGAATTTACTTCAAATATGAAGGCGTCAGCCCGGCAGGCTCGCACAAGCTGAATACAGCGGTTCCGCAGGCCTGGTACAACAAGCGCGAGGGCGTACAGAACCTTTCAACAGAAACCGGCGCCGGTCAGTGGGGTTCTGCGCTTTCGATGGCATGCGCGTTTCTGGGCCTGCATTGCAAGGTCTTCATGGTGCGCGTGAGCTACGACCAGAAACCGTACCGGCGCGCGCTGATTGAAGCCTTCGGCGCTTCGGTCATCGCCAGTCCCAGCAATGAAACCGACTCAGGCCGCGCGATTCTCGCCCAGCATCCCAACTCGAAGGGCTCGCTCGGCATTGCCATTTCTGAAGCTGTCGAAATCGCCGCGAAGGATCCGCAGACCAAATACGCCCTGGGCAGCGTATTGAATCACGTGCTGCTGCACCAGACAGTGATCGGTCAGGAAGCAATCGAGCAAATGGCCCTGGCTGGCGACGAGCCCGACGTGATCATTGGCTGCACTGGCGGCGGATCGAACTTCTCCGGACTCGTGATGCCTTACCTCGGACGCAAGCTGAAGGGAAAGTGCAATGCGCGCATCGTGGCCGTGGAGCCTGCCGCCTGTCCAAGCCTGACGAAAGGGAGATTTGCTTACGACTTCGGCGACACAGGCCATCTGACGCCTCTGGTCAAGATGCACACCCTGGGCAGTACATTCATACCTCCGGGAATTCACGCCGGCGGTTTGCGCTACCACGGCATGGCGCCGCTGGTGTCGCACGTGATTGATCTTGGGCTTGCCGATGCTACTACGGTGCAACAACTGGACGCTTTCGCTGCAGGCATTCATTTCGCGCGTACTGAGGGCATCGTGCCCGCGCCCGAAGCCAATCATGCGATTGCCGAGGCCGTGCGCCAGGCCCTTGAAGCCAAGGCTGAAGGAAAGCCGCGCACTATTCTTTTCAATCTGAGCGGGCACGGTCATTTCGACATGCAGTCCTATATCGACTACCAGGCAGGTAAACTAGAGAATTACGAATATCCGGAGGAAGAGATCGCGATGGCGCTTGCGGGCCTACCCACTGTTCCGTGAGTCGATCCGCGAATTGCAGGCTCTGATTTTTGGCTGTGCCAACGGCACCGCATGGAATCCAGGAACTATCCATTCGGTTTGTCTAGAGGTCCAAATGGCGTTGAAAATATCAGGGGCGACGTCGAGACTCGCAATAGCAAAAAGGCAATTAACCCAGGAGGCTCAAACTCGGATGAAGATTTGGATGCAAGGCACGCTCGTGGCTGTCGTGGCGGTAATTTTGTGCGGCGCGGCGGCCCAGGCGCAGACCGATATAGCTCTAAGCGGATTTAGAACATTTACCAGCAGCAGCACCGGCTCTGGCACCGAGCAGGCGCCATCCGACTCCGAAGGCGGCCTGTTCGAATGGCGCCATATCGCGAATCCGCTTGTTGGCTACGAGTTCAACTACTCCCTGGCTGGGGAGAACGAATCTTACATCTCCACGAATGCCACTCTGCCAACCTGCTACCCGATAGGACCCTCCGGAACACCTCCCACTTGCCAGCCGCTCAAGGTTTCAGGCAAGGCGAACCAATTTGGCCTCAATTGGATCGTTTCTTTGAAGGCTGCTAATTTGAGGCCTTTTGCTCTTGGCGGCATCGGCTTGAGGATAACAGTGCCTGGGGCCAGCATTTACTCGGTGAACACGGTGGTTCGCCCGGCCTTTGTGTATGGTGGCGGCTTTGATTGGACTTTTGTTCCGCATTTTGGTCTTCGCCTGCAGGTTCAGGGCACCATGAGCAAGGCGCCGAATTTGTCGGATGAGTATAATTCGACTACGAAATACACGCAGATTTATGAGCCTATGGCCGGGGTGTACTACCGCTTCAAGTGATCTTCGGAACACGGTCAGCGTCTTGATTTCATTGATGGGTGGCTCTTCGTTTAGAAGAAGTCTCTTAAGTAATTGCTTTTCTTTGCACGGCACTTCCGAAGAGATTTAGCGCGCCTCGTCTTCCCAATCAGTGAATGCGTCCCATTGAGTCGCGGCATACGTAAGCATCGACGCGGCGGCACTGTGCTGTGTTACCGTTTCAGTACCGTGTCCCCTCGCCCGACTGCCTCGCGGCGTCCGACCCAAAGCGTCAGCGGTCGGTACAAGTGCTCGCGATACAATGAGATTGGGAACGGCGGGCAGAAGCATACGAATGCAGCAGCTGGAATCGTCATCATCTACGCTTTCTGCGGCTCCGGCTCGACTGGCTGGGACGCGACCGGATTCTGCAACTGTTCCTGAACCGGAATTCCAGGATTCAGCGCACCCACCGCATCGGGTTCCCCGTTGGCTTGAGCGCGTAGAGCTGTTTCTGCGCGTGATGCTGCGCATGTACATCGGATTGGCAGTCTGTTATGCGCCATGGTCGCACAGTTTTTGGGACCAGAATCCGATCTTTCTGCAGTCGACGGCGCTGGCAGATTTTGCAAGACTCGGCGCGGTGCGCGGCATTGTTTCCGGCTTCGGTCTCTTGAATTTATGGATTGCATTTCAAGACGCCATTCGCCGCCGTGATGGATGAGCGATGAAGAACAGAGATCAGAGAACAGAGATCAAGGATCAGGGGTTGGGGGTCAGAGATCAGAAGGCGGAGCGCCTGAAAGAGCCGGGCGACGCTTCTCAAAGCGCCGCTTCTGAAGCATCTCCCCGGGCTGTGATCCCCGCAGGCGGCGCACCCCCTCCGCTGGAACGCGCGCCGCTCGCGTATGAGAATTCAGCATTCCTGAATAGTGCCGACGGACGCCTCATCAGGATTGTGTCGGAATTTCTGGAGCCATTGGCGCGATTCCGCCGCGAGCAGATTCAGGATACGGTGGTCTTCTTTGGCTCCGCGCGCTTTCGTGGACGCGAAGAAGCCGATCATGCCTTGGAACTGCTGGACAACACTGGCTCAACGCAACCAGCTCCGAGTGAGGAACAGCCCGCTAAACCTGTGGAGATTGCCGAAGGTAGCGCAACGCAGCTGCAACGCAAGCGCGCTGTGGCTGCGGTGGAGATGGCTCGCTACTACGAGGATGCGAGACGCTTGGCTCAGCTGCTGACGCAATGGGCCAAGACTATCCCCTCGCGTAAGCACCGCTTTGTAGTGACCTCGGGCGGTGGCCCGGGAATCATGGAGGCAGCCAATCGCGGCGCTTATGAGGCCGGCGGCAAGACTATCGGCATGAATATCCTTCTGCCTTTCGAACAGCGCCCGAATCCCTACATCACGCCGTCGCTTAACTTCGAATTCCATTACTTCTTCATGCGCAAGCTTTGGTTCGCGTATCTTGCCAAGGCTCTGGTGGTGTTTCCCGGCGGGTACGGCACGCTGGACGAAATGTTCGAGATTCTGACTCTTGTGCAAACGCAGAAGCTGACCAAGAAGATCACTGTGGTCATCTACGGACCGGAATACTGGAAAAAGGTATTCAACCTTGAGGTCCTTGTGGATACAGGCGCCATTTCGCCCAAGGATCTCGATCTTTTCCAGTACGCCGATTCACCCGAACAGGCGTTCGAATCGCTGCGCAAGGGCCTGACCCAGAACTACCTCGCCGCCGAGGCGGCTTCGGCTGCAAGCGCGCACGCCGATACGAAAAAGCCGAACCAGGATGAGGATCTGATGGCCGGCTGGAATATGGATGATTTTCTCAGTCCTGAACTTGCCAAGACGCGGAAGTAGCACAACTCCTGACTCGTCGCGGGTCGCTCGATCAGATGCTACGTTTCACTAGAAATTCATATAAATCTCTAAATGCCGCACCCGGTTTGGAATGCGATTTGCCTTGATGGGTTTCGATCCTCCATCGCTGACGACAACGGTCACCTCGGCTTAGAATAGACATGTTAGGAATTTACATGTGTTTTCACCGGATATTTTCGGTATTTTCGTAACTCCCTTGATTCCATTGCATCCTTAATTGAAGGGCATTTCGCACCGTCTTAACTGGAAATTCACGACAACGAAGCGATACTGGCTGTGGAAATCCGCAAAACCTGAGGAGTGAAAATGCCGAGTTCAGCGATTTCTTACCTGTGGCGCGACAAGGATGCCCCCAAAGGCTTTCGCACGGGTGTTTCGCTGCACAGTCACACAAACCAATCGCGCGAGACCCTGGATTTCCTGGCAAATTTCGGCAATCAGTTTCCGGTGATGCGTCCGCTGCTGTCGCGGTTGGAGCGGCGCGCGGAACAGGTGCACGGGATTCGCATTGACTACGCAGCCAGCTACTGGACGCCGCCCATGACGCCGAAGCTCGCATTTGATCTGGAAATGCGTCAGATTGAGAGACTCGGTTTGGCGGCGATGGTTTCGATCACCGACCACGACAACATCAAGGCACCGATGCTCCTGCGCACGGTGCCCAGCGCACGGCAGATTCCGGTATCCGTGGAGTGGAGCGCACCATATGGAGGAGCCCAGTCGTTCCATCTGGGAGTGCATAACTTGCCCAGTGCGCGCGCGGCAGATTGGATGACGACGTTCGAGGAGTTTACCGCCCATCCCAGCGATGCGCGCCTCACCGAAATTCTGGCCGCGCTGAATCGCGAGGCCAACGTGCTTGTGGTTTTCAACCACCCGATGTGGGATCTGTATCTGATCGGCAAGGAGAAGCACCAATTCCTGGTAAACGAATTTCTGCAGAAGAATGGCGCTTTCCTTCATGCGCTGGAACTAAACGGCTTGCGCAACTGGGACGAGAATCGCGCAGTGCGACGCCTGGCGGAAAAGTGGAATATGCTGCTGCTTTCGGGCGGCGATCGCCATGGCGTGGAACCGAACGCAAATCTCAACCTGACGAACGCTACCAACTTTACTGAGTTCGTGCACGAAGTGCGCCGCGAGAAGCGGAGCAATGTGCTCTTTCTTCAGCAATACGCTGAACCGTGGAAGCATCGGATTTTGCAATCGACCATCGATGCGATTCGTCACTATCCCGAATTTCCTCAGGGCTCGCGTTCATGGGATGATCGCGTCTTTCACCCCGATGCGAGAGGGGATGTTAGGCCGCTGAGCGAGCTTTGGCCGAATGGGTCACCGCCCCGTCTGCTCAGTGCGGGTCTCGCACTGGTGCAACTTATGGGCCAGGGATTGGTGGCAGGCGGGTTGCGCCTGGCCTGGAATGACTCGAACCAGCTGCGTCTTGCATTGGGCGAGCACGAGTTCTAAACAAGACAGCGGAGTTAGCGTGGTGAGCGGAGCGAACAACGGCATCTCTGTCGCTTGCTTTGACACCGCGAGTCCCCATGATTCCTCCGCCTTCGTATCGGCAACGACCGCACCGGTCCCGCGCGTTGCCTACTTTCCGGACTCCTTCCACGAGGTAAACGGGGTCGCCCATACCAGCCGCCATTTTGAAAACTTCGCCCGGCGGCGTAATCTTCCTTTTCTTTGCGTGCGCGCCGGCGACCGCAACCCGGCGGTCACGGAAGAGGGCAATGTTTGGACGTTGGAACTGCCGCGCAGCTTTCTTTCCTTTGTTCTTGAAAAGGATTTGCGCCTCGATCCGGCGTTCTTTCGCCACATACCCATGATCAGCACTGTGCTCCGGCGCTTCCAGCCAGACTTGATCCATATCACGGGGCCCAGCGAGATCGGCATTCTGGGTGCGGGATTGGCGCACCATCTTCACCTGCCACTGGCGGCGAGCTGGCATACCAACGTCCACGAATACGCGGCGCGCCGTGCCGAGTGGTTTCTGCGGTTCTTGCCCGAGCGACAATCCGCCTCCACAGGGCAGACGATCGAGAATCTGGCATTGGCAACGACGGCGCGGTTCTATTCCATGGCGCGAGTGCTGTTCGCGCCCAATCTGGAGCTTTGCGCCTTGCTCGAACGCATTACAGGCCGTCCCTGCCACCAGATGCCGCGGGGTGTGGATGCTGAGCTTTTTTATCCCGGCAGGCGTACGCGCGATCCAGATGACGGCGTGCGCATTCTCGGTTTCGTGGGGCGGCTTTCCGTTGAAAAAAACATTGGCCTGCTTGTGAAGATCCAGGAGGAACTTGACCGGAGGGGCTTGACCGATGCCCGATTCCTCATCGTTGGCCACGGCGGCGACGAAGCCTGGCTACGCGAGCGGCTGCCAAAGGCGGAATTCACGGGAGTGCTGCGGGGAGGAGCGCTGGCGATCGCCTACGCCAACATGGACCTCTTTGTATTCCCCTCGCATACCGACACGTTTGGCAACGTGGTGCTGGAAGCGCTGGCCAGCGGAGTGCCGGCTGTCGTGACTCCCGATGGCGGGCCGCGCACCATCGTTCGCGATGGCCAAACCGGCCGCATTGTGCCCGACGATGAATTCACATCGGCGATTGCCGGGCTGATTGACGATCCCATTCGTTTGGCAGAGATGCGGCGCGCAGCGCGCACCTACGCTCTGACTGCCAGTTGGGATTCGGTCTTCGAAGGCATCTACGCTGCGTACATGCAGTTCGTGCCCAGAGCCGGCCGGATCTCTGCCGCGGATTGAAGCTGGAAGGTGCCGCTAGTCCGAAGACCTGCGAAGGGTTGATCCGCTCCGCAGGTCGAGGGCGAATGGGCACTCACGGGCGGTTTTCATCTTCCAGCCGGTTCCGTGCAATTCGCGGCCATCGATTCCGATAATCGCTATGCCCTCGTCGGAAAGCTTTTCTGACTCCCACGCCAGGCCGTCGCGACCCAATGCGAGGATCGAATGATGGCCGGTGAAGAGCAACAGGCCCTGTTGAACGAGCGAACGAATCTCCATCACTGGCCGGTAGGGGATCATGAAAAAGCTGTCTGGCGCCACCGTGTCGATGAGATATGCATACCCTCCCGCCACGGCGCAGATTCTTTCTGGTTTTGGAGTAGACCAGAGGCCGGTTGGCACCGCAGGATCGCGAAAACCGAGAGCGCAAGTAGCCAAAAAGGGCTCTGCCTTCAAAAGCCGAGGATTGACAGTCTGCGTGCCGGCTGCATCCGGCTGGATCAGCACTTCCAGTGCGCCGCGCTCGATTTCTTCAGCGGATTGTGGATAGACGAAGTGACGCGAAGGCAGAATAAGCGGCCGCGCGGCGAGCACCTTGGCTTGCCAATCATGCGGAAAGCTAAGGTCAATGGTCGGCTTCGACGCGTCAGCGGTCACGGCTTCGCCTTGTACTTGAGAATCCAGCGCAATTGCTCGTCCGTATCGGGCACCCAGACGCCGCGAGCAGCCCGGATGGCTCGGAGTGCTTCTTCTGCGTTCCAGCCGATGTGGATGAGCGTGCACGCCGCTGTGACAGTGGATCTGCCGATGCTGCCCCGGCAGTGAACACCAATGCGCTTCCCGGAACGAAGACGGTCGGCAAGGTCCGCGGCGAATGCGCGGAATGTCGCAACGTTTTGGGGCACGTGGACGTCGAAAATCGGGTAGGAAAGGAAGTGAAGCCCCACTTCCTGGGCCAGAGTGCCCTCGTCTTTCAAGCCAAGCCATGCGGCTTCGTCCGGCTCAAGCAACGAGACGAGGACTTCGACTCCGCGCTCCTTGTAGCGCTGGAGCTCATCTCTGAGCCAATCGTCTCCGCGCGGACAAAGCACGACGGCAAAGCCCACGGGCGGATTTCCCTCGATCCAGAAGACGTCGTCCAAATGCTCAAACTCCGGCAAGCCGCTCGATGGCGAGTTCTTCGCTTCGATGATAGACGGTCGGCACCGGTCCGATTCCGGTGCAACCATCGGTTCTTGTTGCGTGATCGCGCAGTCGGCGCGGCAATCGGGGCGCTGTCCCGCATCATCCGTCGCAACAGAGCATTCGCAGATAGCCCTTGCCCAAATGCGAGAATAGACCTAGCGCCGGGTCTCGGTGACATACTTCTCCCGCGCCAGAGGCCTCTCGAAGATGCAGCGCGTCCTTTCGACACATCTGTTCCTGAATCATCGATTGCATCCGGGCCTCCTTGAATTGGCGGAGCGCTCCGGTGCGCAGGCGGTAGAGATCTTTGCTGCGCGCCAGCACTTCGACTACACCAGCCGCGAGCATGTGGCGGAATTGGCTGAGTGGTTTCGGTCAAACTCGCTCGAGCCATTCTCCATGCACGCTCCGATGTATCCCGACCGCGAAATGGGCCGTGCCGGCGCGCCGGGCGTGAATGTTCTTCACCCCGACAAGGCCCGCCGCATCGATGCCATGGATGAGATCAAGCGAGCGCTTGAATCGGCTGAGCATATCCCTATCTGCAATATGGTGATGCACCTGGGCGAGAGAAACGATGGGTGGTCGCAGCGCACCATCGAGTTTGCGCTCACTGCGCTGGAGCATCTAGGTGCCTTTGCCCGTCCGCTGGGTGTTCGCTTGCTGGTGGAGAATCTGCTGAGCGAGGCCGCCACGCCCGAGCATCTGGTCCTGACTCTGGAAATTGGCCATCTGGATAATGTTGGCGTCTGCCTCGATCTCGGCCACGCGAACATCACCGTTGGAACCACCGCAGCGATCGCCACTCTGGGCGCACGCATTGCTTCAGTTCACGTTCACGACAATCATGGCCTGAGAGATGAGCACCTGTGGCCCGGCGACGGAACGATTGAGTGGCCGGAAACCGTGAAGGCGCTCAAAGCGCTCGCCTCGCCGCCCGCGACGGTTCTCGAAATCAGTTACTCGCTTTCTGAGACGCATGCGGAGATGCAGGCGCGCATTGAGAAGGCGTTTGGGCTTTTTAAGTAGGATTCTCAGCAGATACGCGGGAGCTGTTCGCCGATCATGGTGGGAATCACGCGATTGGCGCCGAGGAGCGTGCGCGCAACCAACATGCGCTTGTGCTCTGCGGTGGCGTGGCCAATGAGTGCGGCATCTTTGCCAAGCGGGTGAGCACGGAGAATCGAAAGCACATAGTCCGCGGCATCAGGAGCGACAAAGAAAACAGCCTTGCCCTCGTTGGCAACGTAAACGGGATCGAGACCGAGCAGTTCGCAGGCTGAGCGCACTTCATCGCGCACAGGGATCGCGGCTTCATCGATGACGATGCCGACATCGGAAGACGCGGCGATTTCGTTCAGCGTCGACGCGAGGCCGCCGCGCGTGGGATCGCGCATGGCGTGGACGGATGAGCCGGCCGCGTCGAGAACCTGAGCGATCATGCCGTTGAGTGCGGCGCAGTCGGAGCGTATGGGGCTCTCGAATTCAAGGCCTTCACGGACGCTCATGATGGCCATGCCGTGGTCACCGAGGGTTCCGGAGACGATGACGGCATCGGCTGGTTTCACCCGATGCGGGCCCACGGCGATGCCCGAGCGGAGAATGCCGACGCCGGCAGTGGTGATGTAGCAGCCGTCGCCGTGGCCGCGCTCGACGACCTTGGTGTCGCCGGTGACGATTTTGACGCCGGCGGCTGCTGCGGCTTTGGCCATGGCTTCGACGATGGCGGCGAGCTGAGCGAGCGGAAATCCTTCTTCGAGGATGAAGCTGGCGGAGAGGAACCTGGGATTGGCGCCAGAGACGGCGAGATCGTTGACGGTGCCGTTTACAGCCAGCTCGCCGATGGAGCCGCCCGGAAAGAAAAGCGGCTGCACGACGAAGGAGTCAGTGGACAGCGCAAGACGCGCGCCGGCGGCCTCGAGCACAGCGGCGTCGCCGAGATTTTCGAGAGCAGGATTGCGGAACGCGGGGAGGAACAGATGCTCGACGAGCTCGTTCGAGAGCTTGCCGCCGCCGCCGTGGCCCATCACGATGGTGGGATAGTCGGCGAGAGGCAGCGGACAGGACCAGTTTGAGAAATCGAGCGCGGGTTTCTCGGCGTGCGAGGCTGACACCTTGAGCTCGTTAGCCATTTGTCGCTCCTGTGAGCGCGGAGCCGGCGGCGGCGAGGTCTTCGGCGGAGAGGAAGCGGCCGTAGTTGTAGTAGGCGGCGCAGGCGCCTTCGCTTGAGACCATGGTTGCGCCGAGCGGATGGCGTGGCGTGCATTCTTTTCCAAATGCCGCACACTGGGCAGGCTTGATGGCTCCGCGCAGAACATCGCCGGAGCGGCAGAGCTCCGACTCCTGGGTGTGAATGCCGGAGATGTGAAAGCGCTCTTCGGCATCGAAGTCGCGATAGTCGGCGTTCAAGCGCCAGCCGCTTGAGGGGATAACGCCAATGCCGCGCCAGGCGCGATCGGTGACTTCGAAGACTTCGGCAAGGAGCTTTTGCGCGGCCTGATTGCCGTCGAAAGTGACGACGCGGCTGTAGGCGTTCTCGACTTCATGACGGCCGGATTCGAGTTGAGCAACGGCCCGGCGAATGCCTTCGAGCAGATCGAGCGGCTCGAAGCCGGTGACCACAATTGGCACGCCGAACTTCTCGGCGAGCGGAGGGTATTGCCAGTAGCCCATCACGCTACAGACATGACCAGCGGCAAGGAAGGCTTGGACCTGATTGCCGGGCGAGGACATGATCGCCGAGATGGCGGGGGGGACGAGAACGTGGGAGACGAGGAGCGAGAAGTTTTTGAGGCCGCGGCGTTTGGCGAGGTGCACGCTCATCGCGTTGGCGGGAGCGGTGGTTTCAAAGCCGACGCCGAAGAACACAACTTGTTTGTCGGGGTTTTTGACCGCGAGCTCGACGGCGTCGAGTGGCGAGTAGACAACGCGGACATC
>JASHSG010000287.1 GCA_030040935.1 Acidobacteriaceae bacterium
AACTGCTCGACGCGTTGACGCTGTTGCCCAGGTAGCAGACGTCGCTCTCCACGCCCGGATTGGTTCCCGGCAGCGTGTAGCTGAATGTACCGCCGCAACCCCAACCACCAAGACAGCTCGTATCTCCGCCCAACTGTGTAGTTCCGTAAAGCGTGGTCGTGGTCGCCTGTACTAGGGCATTGGGATAGTCGAGAGACGATTGGTTCTCCTGCTTGTCGCTCGATCCAAAAATCGACAAAGTGACGAACGGAGTGCTCGCTCCTGGAGTAAAGCTGAACAAAAAGCCGTAAGACGATTCCTTGCATCCGCTGCACGGAATGGACGTCCCGTAGAAAACGCCGCCCGCGCCCAGGGTCAGCGGATTCGGGTACGCTCCATCGGGCGGGGCAGGCGTAGTCACGGTCGGATCCGATGCGCCGCTGAAGGTGTATAAGGGCACAAGCTGGCCCGCGGCCGGCGGCTGCGCGGGATTGATTTCAAAGATCACTCCGCAGCCAACAGTCCCGCAGTTGGGGTTGGTCGTTGTTGAGGATGAAACCAGGCCCCCGAATGCCGCTGTTCCATAAAGGTACCCATTTGGCCCCTGAATCAACCCTGTCGGGTACCCACCATCCGTCCCGCCGCTGAAGCTGTATAAAACGGTCACCATGCCGTTGCTCAGCTTAAAAACGGTTCCGCATCCAACCGTCTTGCCATCGTTGTCTGTGCAGGAGCCCTCAGCGCCTCCGTATGCTGTCGTTCCGTAGTAGTTCCCGTCCTGAGCCTCAATGAGGGAAGTCGGCGCGTCTCCGTCGCTCGAGGAGCCCGTAAACGAGTGGACAATGGAGGTGGTTTGCGATTCGCAACACACTGCTCCCGCCAGGGACACCGCGAGCCCAGCGAGATTAACTAAGAGAAGTCGTCTCATGGAACACCCGTCGAACGGTTATAAGCAACTATGCACAGGGGGCCGGGGAAGCTCGGCGAAACTGCTCGAATGGGGGGATCGAGATGCGGCGAGAATAGCAGAGATAAACTTGCGTTGCAACAGGTTTTTGCGGAGTTCGGCACGCATCAGAGCCCGTTGCCGGGCCGATCTTTTCAGAGAAGTTACTGCCAGTTGCCCGTCAGCACGAAAGGCGCCCAGAAGTAGGGATCGGCGAAGCTCGTTGGCGCGTTCGGATTCGAGAAATCTCCCGGCTTGACTCTTTCGTGAATCAAGTCCAGTTCGGCCTCTCGTAACGCCTCGCTCTTGGTCAGCTTGCCGGCGGAGCCGATCCACCGTCGATAGAAATCCGCCATCAGCGCGCCCGTGCTTAGATCGTCGACCTTCCACAACGACGACAGGACTGCTTCGGCGCCCTTTCCGAGCACCGCCTCGCTCATGCCCTCCATAACCACTCCGTCTTCACGCTGATTGGCTTCGCCCGCCCTGCACTCAGCCGTCTCGACTCCCGACTTGCCGGCCACGAAGCAGACTTGCCGCTCATTGGCGGCTCCCGTCTGGCAGGCCGATAGCGTAAAAAGCTTCGTTCCCTCAACATTCAGGGTGCGGTCGTTTTCAAAATCTGCCATCGAAAAGTGATAGCCGCTGCGATCTTCGTCCTTGCCTCCGAGCAGAAGAAACGAAAGGTCGTCATTGCCGGGCTTCAGCACAAAGTGGCTCGCAATATGAACCACAGCTTGCGCTCTTACTTTCTCCTCCATGGCTTTCTCGGTGAATTGGCCGTTCAGAAGAATTATTCCCGGCAGCACGCCATGTGAATGCGGAGTCGCGGGATCGGAGATGATCGAGTCCAGCTCCGTTTCAACGTTGGTCAGCGCTTCCAGGTTCTGATCGTACTTTCGGCTGGTCCCCATGCCAACGGCCTCGGCCCCGTTTAGCTGCGGCACGTCTTCAAGTGAATGGTTGATCGGGGTGAAGTTGACGACGCTGTAATCCTCAATAAGATAGTGGTGCGACTGAGGATTCATCAGCGCCCCGGCAGGAATATAGCGGAGCGACCCGTCCAGATCCCAAACCAGCACCCTGGCGTCCATTGCCTCAAGGTCTTTTTCGACCGGCCCGAACACGACCCGGTATAAATCCTGCGCCGCGGGTATGGCGCCCTCCTGGTGGTTGCTCAGAATGTCGAGGAACTGCTGGCATTCCTTGTCCAGATTTTCCTGCGTTATGGGATACGATCGCGAGAACCGTCCCGCGTGCGTAATGGCGATTACGCGATAATGGTCGACGCCTTCCAGCGTGTAAAGCGCAACGGCATGCGGGTCCGCGGCAATGAGCCTTTCCAGCGGCAACTCCGCTCCCGTCACGCTTTCAACGGCAGCCGCGGGTCCATCCTGGCCTTCCAGCTGCCGGTAAAGATCCTCGAGAAATGCATTGAAGCCCACCTCTGCTGCGCGCAGCGCAGCGCGCTTCTGAAGCGCGGCCGACGGCTGCTTTGGCTTGGCATTCTCCGCCAGCTGCAATGCTGCGTCCAGGTCAACGAGTCGCTTGAGTTGTTCGTCGAATTGCGCGTCAAGCGGCGCTTCCCTTGGGCTGCGGGCCAGCGCCTCGCCCAGTTCGCTCGGCTGCTGTCCGACGTAGTCGGAATATTGTTGAATCTTGAGCAGGTCCAGAACCTGCTGCGCCTCGATCAACCGTCCCTCGTCGATGAGGATCTCTGCCAGCGTCCGGTAAGTCGCCGATTTTCTTTCGAGAAACGAACTCGTCAAATCGTTGCTCATGCCGCCCATGCTCGCGCGCAGCGCCTGAAACCGGTCTACCGCTCGCTTGCCGAAGAAAATAGCGACGTTGGGCCGGTGGTGAGCCCGAAAGTGATCCATCAGCGAAGCGTAGACTTCCCCCTCCAGGTCCCCTTGCTCATACTCCCGCGCCAGGCGGATAGACCGAAAGTAGCTGGGCAGCGCGTCCGCCTGCTCGAGCTCCCCAATTCCCCATAAGGTAAACGCGGGAGTGGTTGGATCGCGCGTGCTCGGAGCTAGGCGCATCGCCTGGTTGTAATAGATTCGCGCTTCTGCGTACCGGTGGAGGTCAGCCTCAACCGCGCCCATGTTATTCAGGATAAGCACCTGCCACGGCACATCGTTTTTGCGTCTGATCGTCGGCATCACCTGCAGATATGTGCGAAGAGCCACAGATGGCCAATGGACCTCGCGATAAACACCGGCAATCGCAGCCAGCGTCTCGGCTTCGGAATCGGCATCGCCTGCCTCTTTTTTTATTTTGAGCGCCTGATTGAAAAGCGAGAGCGCCTCGCCGAGATCGCCGATTTCCGAATGGAGGTATCCCAACTGGTGCAGCGTTTCGGCTTCCGTGGTGCGGTCGCCTACCTGGCGTTCCAGCGCCACCGCCTTATCGAAATCGCCGAATCCATTTCGAATCTGGCCCCGGTCGAACTCGAGCGTGGCAAGGTTTGTAAGTGTGCCGATCTCGTCTCGGCAATCGCTGATGCGGTCTTCAACAGAAAGAGCTTCGCGAAGAATCTCGAATGGACTGCCGGACTGCTGTAACACGGCGCCCTCGTCGTTCAGAATCATTGCCTGGGCCTTCAGGTCGTTCGCCTTTTGGCTCAGCGCCAGCGCGTCCTGAAAGTTCGGCAGCGCCTTCTCATGGGAGCTCGGATAAACCGCCTCTCCTTCTGCGCGCATCGCCGATGCTTCCTCCGCCAGATCGCCGACTTGGTTACTGATCGAGAGCGCTTCGGTTGCATTGCGCAGAGCCGCATCGAACTTGCCCACCTGCGTCTGGGCATCGGCGGTCATGGTAAGCACCTGTGCTTTTATGCGGCCGTCACTCGCCAGGGGAAGCGCGCTTTGCAGGTAGGGCAGGGCTTGCTGGTACTCTCCTAACTGCTCGTACAGCGTTCCGAGAAGGATCAGTGCGCGAACCTCGTCCTCCCGGTCATGAATGTGCTGGAACCTGGCCAGCGCTGATTTGACCTCGGCCAGTGCGCTGTCGGAGGGGGCATGGCAATCGTTGGGAACGATGCGAGTGAACAGCGAGCTCTGATTGCTCGCCCCGGAAGGCTGACCTTGCGAAGCAGCCTGCGGATGCATGAGCGGGCCCAGGCAGGAACAGGCAATCATCAGGCTCGTGCGCAGCCATGACTCCGTGATACGGGCAATGGCGTGCTCGGGACGAGCGGCAGGCATCGCGGTTGGTCCAGACACGGCAATTCCTGGAGGCAGGATCTGTGAGCTCAGCGCTTGAATGGTGCGCTTGTGGGGGGAAGGAGCGAGGGCCCGAAATGGATTCTATCTCAAACTTAATTCGACTTTCCAGGAGAATCAGAGCGGCTTGAATTTGCGGAAAAATCTATGATTGACCGCCGATAATCGTGATATAAAGCTCTCATTGCCCCGACCCGAAACCTTCGAGCCTGAACGCCCGTCTCAATTGAAATGAAAGCCCACCTCTTGGATTCGTAAAGGAGGCTATACTCCATGGCACTGTCTCGGCGCACCTTCCTCGGAAATTCGGCAACCCTCGGTGCGCTGTCTCCGTGGCTGGCGCGGCCTGAAATCGCTGCGGCAATCGAAACGGCCAGCGCGGGAACGGCCTCGG
>JASHSG010000288.1 GCA_030040935.1 Acidobacteriaceae bacterium
CCCGCCAGCGCGTTCAGATAATACACGTTGTATCCGTGCGCGGCCACTACCGGATGGTATCCCTCCGGCACCTGTACCAGCTCGCCGTCGTGCACCGTAATCGTCTCGTCGATGCGCCGGTCCGCGGTGTACACCTTCTGGATTGCGAATCCCTCCGGCCGCTCTATCCGGTAGTAGTAAATCTCTTCGAGATCTGCTTCCTCCGGCATGTTGTGCACGTCGTGTTTATGCGGCGGATAGCTCGACCAGTTGCCCGCCGGAGTGAATACCTCTACTACCATCAGCCTCTGCGCTAAGAACGTGGGCGGCAGCATCGAATTGATCTGCCGCGTGGCGTTCCCGCCGCCGCGAATCTCAATTCCCACATGCGCTGGCGTCACCAGCCTCGCCGGGTACTCTTCTTCGGCCTTGCAGTAGCAAAAAGCCAAATCGCACGCCGTTTCGGCGCTGATCGTAAATGTCGTCCTGATCGGCAGATAAAGCGTGTAGGGTAACCCGTCGAAAACCGTCTGCCGCTGACCGATACCTTGCCAATCGCCTCGCGAACTGGTCACTGAACACACGCCGCCAAGCACAACCACGGCTAATTCCCGCCCTGCCGTCTCGCTCCAGAACTTCTGACCAACCTCCAGCTTGCGCGTTTCAAAAGACAAAAACTCGAATCCAAAATCCTCAGTCCGGTTCCGGAATTTCTCCGGCCGGACCAGCAACTTGCTCATCATCACTCCTGGGCTAAAAATGTCCAAAGCAAACGGGGAAGTCCGGTTTATGCCAGCGCCGGATTATTCGAATCTCAAACAAAATTCAGCAACTTGTGCACACGTGTGCACCTCTTCGATTTTCTATGATCGCGCCCCTCCTGTCAATCGTGAAAAAGCTTCCATTGAGTGGAAAACTTCCTGGTCGCAACTGCCACATTACTCTATGCTTATCAACCCCTACCGGCCGGAGCCATCAACCATTTTATCCTCGCCCCCTTGGCTCGATAGACGCTCTCTCACCGAGCGCCGCGCTTTCATCCCCATGCGCAGCCTTGACCGCCAACTTTCCGCGGTGTTACCGTTTTCCTGCACACGTTTGCATCCTTCCCGGGATGCCAGCCTTTCCTCGTCTCTATGACCCAATTCAAGAGCCCGCTCCACAAAATGACGCAGACCACCGCCACTTGTTTGTGGAACGACTCGGCCTCCATCGAAGAACTCGCCTACTCCATCGAGCACGGCGCCGTCGGAGCCACCTGCAACCCCTCCATTGCCGTCGCCGTTCTCAAAAATGAGCTCGCCGTCTGGAAGCCGCGCATCCTCGCGCTCGCCGCCGCCGATCCCACACTGACCGAAGACGCCCTCTCCTGGCGCATCGTCGAAGAAATCTCAGCGAATGCTGCGCGCCTGCTCCTGCCCATCTTCGAGCGGGAAAATGGCCGCAACGGCCGCCTCTCCATTCAGACCGACCCGCGCAACTACCGCAACACCGGCGCGATGCTGGCTCAGGCCGTCCGCTTCTCAGCCCTCGCGCCCAACATGATCGTCAAAATCGCTGCCACGCTTGCCGGCATCCCGGCCATTGAAGAAGTGACTTACCGCGGCATCAGCATCAACGCCACCGTCAGCTTCACCCTCCCCCAGGCCATCGCCGTCGCCGAAGCCGTTGAGCGCGGCCTCCGTCGCCGCGAAGCCGAAGGCGGCGACATTTCGCAAATGGGTCCCATCTGCACCATCATGGTCGGCCGCCTCGACGACTGGCTCAAGGTCCTCCACGACAAGCACAATCTCTCTGTCGATCCTGGGGTTCTCGAGTGGGCCGGCGTAGCCGTCTTCAAGAAGGCGTATCAAATCTATCGAGCCCGCGGCTATCGCCTGCGCCTGCTGAGTGCGGCGTTCCGCAATCACATGCACTGGAGCGAGTTCATCGGCGGCAACGTGGTCATCTCGCCACCCTGCGCCTGGCAAAAGCGCTACAACGAGTCAGACGTCGAAGTCATTCCCCGCATCGACAATCCAGTCAACCCGCGCATCGTCGATACATTGCTCAACAAATTCCCCGATTTCGAGCGCGCCTATATGGAGGACGGCATGACCACGGATGAGTTCGACGCCTTCGGCGCCACGCGCCGCACCCTCCGCCAGTTCATCTCCGCCGTCGCCGAGATGAACTCCATCGTCCGCGACATCATCCTCCCCAACCCCGACACGGAATAGTGTGCCGGTAGCGCCGGTCTCCACACCGGCTGTGCTGGCGGTAGAGCTTGCTGAAGAACTTTTCTCGCGCCTGTTTTGTAACAAGGGCACGACTTTAGTCGGGCCATAAGCAGCGCAGAATGAATAGGGCTTTAGCCCCTGCTATTTCAACTTTCTACTGCTTTAGCTTTCTTTTCGGAGTTTTTCAGCAAGCTCGGTATCCATACCGCCAGCGGCGCGCTCCACTACTTTTTCAGCATCGCAGCCCAGTTCACTACCACCGTAATCGGCTGCTGTTGCGCCTCGCCTGCTGGCGTCAGCATCAGGAACCGCTGCCCATCTGCCGAAGGAGCATAAATACTCCTCCAATACCAGAGCGGAATGAGCTGCGTCTGAAAAAGTTCCTTTGGAATCCCGGCTTGCAAGCTTGCACCCGCTGTATTCACATCTACAGCCATCAGCTTCTCGTCCGGGCTCAGAAAGAACAGCTCTTTACCGTCGCGCCGCCACATCGGGTCGGCCCCTCCCGATGCGGAAATCTGCCACCTTCCTGTTTGCTGCGGGAAGGTCTGGACATAGACTTCCAATCTTCCTGTCTCGCTCGATGCATAAGCCACAAAGTGGCCGTTCGGAGAGAACATCGCGCTTCTGGCATCGAAGCTTGATCCTTGCATCAAGGCGAACGGCTTGCGGTCGCCAAACAGAGGAACAACCCACAGTTGAGTTTGACCGTGAATCGCCCCATCGTCATAACTGGCGTAGCGGCCATCCATGGTGAGGTCGTCGAGATACTTGGGCTGGTCGTTCGACTGAAAAACCGGTTCCGTGTCCCCCAGGCCGTCCGCGGCCTTGTCGTAAATGTCGTACTGGCCGTCGCGATTGGACGTGTAAAAAACGCGGTCTCGATCCGCTGACCAGACAGGATTCGAATCGGAGGCTGAATCGAACGTGAGGCGCGAGCCGGTCCCGCGCTTCAGGTCATAGACCCAGATATCGCGCTTTTCTTGAGTCCCAATTCCCACTGCGAGCCTGGCGCCATCCGGCGAGAGCGCCGGCGTGGAGTAACTATCGGGCTGCCCTACTGTTCCCAGCGTCTGGCCAGTGCGGCTGAACCAGGTCATCTGGTTGGTGGAAGAGGTCTGCGCACTCTGGTACGCCAGCGCGCCTGCGGACGACACGAAGAAATATCCATAGCCCGTTCCGGCATCACGCCCTACTTCCTGAGCCACCGGAACGGCTGCGCCAGTGAAGCGAAGTGCCTTGGCATCGAACCGCCGAGCCATCAGCGTGTTCTGATCCATGTAGAACAGGTATCCCGGCGAAGCGTAGAGGGCGTTACTGCTCGTTGAAGTCAAACGCTCCACGGTCTTCGAGTCCAGTGAGCCCACCCCGATGAAGTCGGTTCCACCGTTACCTGTGAGCACAAGCAAAATGAAGTGTTGGCCGTCAGGCAGAAACTGCGGCACCTCGTAAGCCGACTCCTGACGAGCCGGGTCAGGAGAGGCCACCAGCGTGGAGGCTCCGCCTGTGTCGGGTACGCGGTCAATGCCGTCTTTGCCGTTAAACAGGATCACGCCGTCGCGATTCCAGCTACCGCCGGGGAAGGACGCATCGCAAAGCGTCTGGGGCGTGCCTCCCGTTACCGCAATCTTCTCCAGTTTTCCATTCGCTTCGAATGCGATCTGCTGGCTATCCGGCGACCAGAATGGCAGGGTAGCACCCTCTGTTCCCGGAACCGGTCGAGCGGTCATGCTATCGAGCGGCCGCAACCAGACAACCTGTGGCTTGTCCGTTCCGGCCTGTGCGATGAATGCCAGTGTGCGGCCGTCGGTCGAAATGCTCGCCTCGCCGCCATAAGGCAGCGTCTCGCCTTCGGGAGCTGGAACGGCGAAGCGAATCACGTTCGGCTGCGACAGTGGTTTGAACAGCAACCAGCCCGCGATGCCCGCGAACAAAACTGCGATCCCTCCCAGCGCCCACGGCAAAGCGCGCTTCACACGCGAAGCCTGCGCGGTCTGCTGGATTCCCATCGCGCCCGACGTTTCGGCCTCCACGCCTACGCCCGCAATCGCCTCTTCGATCGCAATCCGCGCATCGCCGATGTCGCGCAGCCGCTGCTTGGGATCCTTCACCAGGCAGCGCCGAATCAATCTGCGAATCGCCGGCGGCGTCGCCTGCGGCAGCGCCGCCCAGTCCGGTTCGCCGCGAATCACCGCCGCCAGCACGTCTGAAATCGTCTCGCCCTCAAACGCCATCTTTCCCGTGAGCATTTCAAACAGCACGCACCCGAATGCCCAGATATCCGCTCGCCGGTCCACGCGCTTGCCTTTGGCCTGCTCCGGCGGCATGTAGGCGGCGGTGCCCAGGATGATTCCCGCCTGCGTCGCCGCCACGCTCAGCGTCGGCGAATTCGCCGACACTGCCGGCGCCGCCGAGTCCTCATCGCTCAACACCTTGGCGAGCCCGAAATCCAGCACCTTCACCGCGCCGTCGGGAGTGATCTTCACGTTGGCCGGCTTCAGGTCGCGATGGATCACTCCTCGCTCGTGCGCGTATTCGAGCGCCTCGGCGATCTGCTTCGCGATCGGCAGCGCCGCCTCCACGGTCATCGCTTTCGGATTCGCACCGCTCTTCCCTCGGATATGTTCTCCGAGCGTCTCGCCTTTCACCAGTTCCATCACCAGCGCGCGCAATCCCTCGCCCTCTTCCAGTCCGTAAATCGCGGCGATGTTGGGATGGTTCAGGCCCGCCAGCGTGCGCGCCTCGCGCTCCAGGCGGGCCAGCGAGTGGCCGTCGTGCGCCAGTGAAGCGGGCAGCAGTTTGATCGCGACATCGCGCCCCAGCCTCGAATCACGCGCGCGATACACTTCGCCCATCCCGCCGGCGCCGAGCTTGGCGGTGACCTCGTATTGCCCAATACGGCGCGGCGCGGCAGGAGTTGCCGGGCCTGCGGTCGCGTGCGCGTCTTTGGGGCTGGCGTCCAGTGCAACTTCTCCGGATTGGAGGATGAGGAACGGCCGCTGGATAAACAGCGAAGAAAAGGCCAGCACCAGTCTCTGTTATTTCTATCTGATATTCAAGGAGATTCGGAGGGGCGGGGAACCAGGACGAGCTCTACTTGATCCACATCACCGGGTTGCTCGTTGACACCGCGCTCAATCCCGCCGCCAGCAGCTCTTCCACTTCCTTCATCGTTTCGATCAGCCCGCCGCCCACCACCGGCAGCTCCGCCGAGATCGCCCGCACTCGTACCAGCATCTTTGGCGCCACCAGCGCCGGCAGAATCTCCAGCGCATGTACCGGCGTGTTCTTCAGTTGGTTGCTGATCGTCTCCATCGCGCCCGAATCC
>JASHSG010000289.1 GCA_030040935.1 Acidobacteriaceae bacterium
GCGCTCTGCGCGCTGTTGCCGGGTGCGCATCTTGCTTTGGCGTTGGCGCTCATCTGGGCGAATCATATTGGCGTCGACCGGCTGCTTGGGTTCGGATTGAAGTACGGCGACGGATTCGGGTTCACGCACCTTGGGCGCGTGGGAAAGGGGCAGGCGTAATCACGCTGCGCCCGGTTTGGGCTCTCTTCGCGGCATCATTGCGCGCACAATCAGCCAGGCGCCAACCGCAATAAGAAGCGCGCGCAGCCAGTTGAGATGGAATGCCCACGATGCGGCAGCGAAGGCCGCTGCGCTGATCAATGTCGGAATCCACGATCTCATCAGTCCGCGCGCGACGAGCGAAGCAAGAAAGCTCCAGAAAAGGCCCTCGAGCATGAGCTGCTGGTCGTAGAACCATGCGAGAACCGCCATGATGACGAATGTCCCGATGGGCAGCACCTCAGTGGCGATCGCGATGAGCCATTGCGGCCTTTTGCCCGTGGGCGGGAGGCTGCTGCGCAATCGGGGAAACACCCGCGGCACGGCGCTTAGATACTCCCGATAGGGTTGGCCGAGCTGCTTGGCGAGGAAGGCTTCTTCTCCGAGAATCAGGCGAAGGAAGAAAACCGATTCCAGAACCATGGTAAAGAGCGCGCCGCCCGGAGACATGAGCAGCGAGACGGCGAGCATCATGAACCATCCGCCGAGATAGAGAGGGTTGCGCAGGTAGCGATAGGGGCCGCCGGCCATGACCGCTCCGGCCTGCATATCGCTGTGGTGGACCGTCGAGTAGCCAAGATAGGCCGTACCCCACACGCGCAGGACCGCGCCGGCGAGCGCAGCCAGTGAGGCGAGAACGATGACGAGAGGCGCGGCGACAGTGAAGCTCGCCAGGCCCAGCCGGCTCATTTCAAGCGGAAGCCACTCCAGCGTCGAGATACGCCATCCAAAAGCCCATCCCCCAACCCACGGCGCCCAAAACCCAAGGAAGACAATGACGATTTGAATGATCATCCGAAAACGGAATTCGAACGCAGTGGCGCGCATGCTTCTCTCCGAGGCCGATTGGATATGAAGGCTGTCCCGAGGATACGCCGCGAAGGGTTCCCAGGGAAGGTTCGCCTGGCTACTTCAGTATCTGGGTCCTGGTTCCGTCGGGAATCTTCAACTGAAACTGCTCGGGCCCCATCTTGACGTTTTCCTCCACGCGCTCGACGGAAAGCACGAGCTGGATTCCCTCCTGCGGCCGCTTGATGGTGACCTTCGACGGATACTTTCCAGCGCTGAACTCGGTGTAGTTGCTGTATTCGACGACGGTCTCAGGATTTCCGGCGCCGTCGTAGACCGTCTGGTCGTACGGCAGCAGATCGTCGCGATGAAATGTGATGACGCGCAGCGGCACCTTCTCCGGGCCCTGTTTGGGGCGCATCACGCTCAGGATGTACTCGGGTTCAAGGTACAAATGCTTGTTAGCCGCGTCCGGAACTGTTTCAGTATCTGAAGACACCATGTACTCATTTTCCGGGTCGAGGCCGCGCACCACGATTGAATCGAGGAAAAAGCCGGGGCGCAGGTTCAGCAGCGGGTTGGATGACTTCTCTGTGACGGCGCTCGTTCCTTTGTACACGGTTTCGTAGTGCGGCACATAGAGAGTGAAGTCGTTTCCATCGCTCGCCATGTCAAAAATCCTGAGGCCGAAATAGGTGCCGAAGACGCGAAGATTTCTCGGCTTCTGCATCAGGATGTATCCACGGCACGATGGAAAATCGGTCGCGGTTCCCTCTTTCGATTTTGTTTGCGTGGCATAGATCTCAACCGTCGCCGTCAGGTTGTTGAGGGCGTCCCAACGCGCGTTGAGCTGCTTGACCAGATCCTCCGCCGACATGGCCTGAACATTGGCCGGGGCGATGGGCACCGGGAGTTGACGCTTGGTGGGCAGAAAGTAGGAGCACCCGGCCAGAAGCAGAGGCAGAACCAGCGCGGCGGCGCGGGCCAGGCGAGCATGAACTTTCATCGTTCACCCGCCTTCTTCTGTGCTTTGCGATAGTTGGCGACGTTGCGGTTGTGCTCATCGAGGGTTGCGGCGAACAGTGAATGGCCCTGCGCATCGGTTCCGGCGGCGACGAAGTAAAGGTAGTTGGTGGCGGGCGGAAACATGGCCGCGCGCAGCGACTGAATGCCCGGGTTGCAGACGGGCCCAGGCGGCAACCCGGCGTGAAGATAGGTGTTGTAAGGTGTGTCCCGGGTCAGATCGCTCTGGTAGATTGTGCCGCGCCACCTTCCGGTGAGCTCGAGACCGTAGATCACCGCGGGATCGGTGCGCAGAGGCATGCCTTTAGCGAGGCGATTTTCAAAGACACTCGCCACCAGGGGGCGTTCGGAGTCGACGGCCGTCTCACGCTCCACGAGCGACGCGATGGTCAAGACCTGATGCACATTCTCACTCAATCCCAGCTGCGCAGCCGCCGACCGGAACCGCTTCACCATGGCAACGACCATTTGACCTGCCGTCGCGTCGGGCGAAAAACGGTAGGTGTCCGGAAACAGGTAACCCTCGAGGCTTTGGGCGCCAGGATCCAAATCAGCCACCAGATCCGTCTGGCTCCTCGCCGCGTCAAGAAAATCCTGGCGCGTGCCCAGCCCTGCCTGTTCCACGCGAGCGGCAATATCGAAGATGTTAGACCCTTCCGGGATTTTCAGGGCCTTGGTAAAGACGTCGCCGCGGGCAATCCGTCCATAGACTTCAGCAACCGGCGCCGGATGGTCGAACCGATAGGTCCCGGCGTGCAGCGTCCCGTGCCGGTACCAGCGCACCAGGTCAAACCCATATCGGCTGCGAACTACTCCAGCCGATTCCAATAGCCGCCCGATGCGTGTGGCAGAGGAGCCGGGCGCAATGGTCACGAAGATTTCCGACTCAGGCCCGAATGGCGCAAGCACCAGCCAGGCCGCCGCTCCGACGCCCGCAATGAGGAGCAATACGAGCAGGATTCCCGCCGCGCCGGAACCTTTCCTTTTGCCGCCACTCCGCCTGCGCCGAGCCATCCTGCCGTCGTGGACCTTCCCTCAAAAAAGAATAGGGACGCAAAGACTCCTTTGGGTGTTCCCCCTGCCTCGATTGTACCGGGAGCAAAGGGTCGCGGCGCGGGGCCGATGCCGCCGCAAATCGGAAGGCGACCCAAGGGCGTAAGCTGAATGGGAGGTGCAGCATAGTCGAGTCCGGTGCTCACCCCCGCTATATCGGTCTTGACGTCGGCGGCCGCCGCATCGGCGTGGCCGTGTCGGACGAGCTGGGCCTGACGGCGCAGCCAGTGATGACCGTCGAACGGCGCAGCAACCGGCGCGAAGACCTGCGCTCACTGGCGCGGCTTTGCCGCCGTTTTGCCGTGGCGGGGATTGTGGTTGGCAACCCGTTGCACCTCTCCGGAGAATCGAGCCCGCGCGCGGCCAAAACGCGAGCCTTCGCCACCGAGCTCGGCGAACTGACCGGGCTGCCCATCCACTTTTGCGATGAGCGCCTGACCACACGAGGGGCGCACGAGATCCTCTATGCGGCCGGCCACGCGCGCCAAAAGCACCGAAAGGTAGTCGATCAGGTGGCCGCGACCCTGATTCTGCAGTCGTTTCTTGAAGCCAGGGACCAAGCCACGCCAACTGACAAACATTCTCCGCGCTCGGCCACGGCGGGGAACAAGCCACCCCGGCGGAAAGAAATCGTTCGCGGGGGTGGCCGGCAGTGAAGAAGGGAGCGAAAGA
>JASHSG010000290.1 GCA_030040935.1 Acidobacteriaceae bacterium
GTGGCCAGGCCGCGCGCGACCATGTTCGTGTGGGCGCAAATCCCGGAGGCTTACCGGGAGCTCAAGTCGCTCGAGTTCTCAAAGCTGCTGCTGACCGAGGCGAAGACGGCGGTCTCGCCGGGCATCGGATTCGGCGACTACGGCGACAACCACGTGCGCTTCGCTTTGATTGAAAACGAGGAACGGACGCGGCAGGCTTTGAGAGGAATCAAGCAAATGTTGAGTAGGGGTGTGGTTCCGGCTTAGGGCAATTCCGGGCATTTTTTGGCGCGATTTGCGCACATTCTGCGTCGATCGAAGGGCTGAATGCGGTCCCTCGCGCGCACAGGCTGGCACGTAGAAGCTCTGCTGATCCCGATTGTTTTGCTTCAAGGCGCGATCTTTCCCATGCATTTCTTAGATGTCCGGCCCCAGGATGTGAGAGGGGGGTCTGTTCCTCAACGGTGGAGTCAAATCGCTTCGTGCCGGGAGAACAGGAATGCGCGCTCGGCTTTTCACTCTGTCTGCGTTATGTTTCTATCCGGTCGTTCTGACCGCTCAGGCTGAGCCCTCCGCCGCCGGCCAGATTTTCGGCGGATTCACTTCTCTCTCCAATTCCTTCAATGGCGTCCCCGGATCCCGTCAGCCTCTCCTGGGCTGGCAAGCGGCCGTTGCTTTTCCTGCCTGGCATCATCTGCGGCCAAAATTCGATTATTCAGCTTTCCGCGGAACCAATCTCGGCGCCGCGCAGCATGCCTTTTCCATCATGGCAGGCGGTGAGTACGAATACTATGCCGTCAAGGAGAGGCTCTTCGCCGAGGCCCTGTTCGGCGATGTCGATCTGAATCAGAATTGGGGTGCAAACGGTTCGCCTGGAGGCACCGCCTCCTTCGCCACTTTCTTTGGTGGTGGTGCGGACACTCCGCTGGGCAAGCATCTCGCCATTCGTTTCGAAGGCGGGTACCAGCACACGAACTTCGCTTTGTACCAGAGCCTTATTTATAGGCTCCCCTACCGGATTCCCGGCCTGCCCGGCAACTTCGGCCGGTTCTCTACCGGATTGGTTTGGACCCCTTACTTCAAATCTGCGTTAGCCGGTGCCTATGGCGGCAGCCGCCATGAACACCGGCCGGTTCAAAGCGAGTTGGTATACGAAGACACCGGCTCTTTCGGCCACTTCCACATCTTCGCCAAATCCTGGTGGAGCAATCTCCACATCGCAGGTGTGGAGTATGACCGCAACTCCTGGGGAAAATTCATCGGAGCGCGAATGGACTATACCGCCGATATCATGCCGCTCGCGATCCTTACCCAACCCAGTCAGACCGACGAGTGGGGAGAGCCGCTGTCAGCGGATCGTGAGCACATCGCAGGCATCGCCATCTCGCCCATCGGACTGCGCATGATGTGGCGGGACGGCAAGCGCATCAAGCCTTACTCCTTTATTAAGGGCGGCATGATCGGCTTCACCCAAAAAGCGCTCACGCCGTACGCGTCCTACGAGAACTTCACGGCTCAATGGAGCCTGGGTGTTCAATTCAAGCTGACCGATCGATGGGATTTTCGCGCCGGATTCCTTTTCCTCCATTTTTCCAACGCGTGCATTGTGCCGATCAATCCGGGACTCGACTCGATGACCTATAACGCCGGATTTAGCTATCACCTGGGCAAGCCCAGGGCCGGCCAATAAAGCATCGCCGTGAATTGGACCACCGACAGATCGTCGGCGCGACGTGCGAGGCATATCTGGGCAAGTCCGGGCATATGATGGTGCGAATGATGCCCAGGCGGACAGGGCTGCGCGGAATCAAGGCGATGCTGGCCAGGGGCGTGGTGCCGGCGTAAGGCGGCGAAAGGATCAGATAGGTGCCGCACTCCTCACAGATGGCATAAGGCTTATCAACACGAATTACCAGGTCAGAGGGCATCATCTCCTTAACTGTCTTTTGGCCAAACCTCCTCTCCGTCCTCAGGCAATACGCCGGCCTCGGCATTCAGTCAACGGCAACCCTTATTGATTCGGACCTCCCGCCGCCCCCAGCGAGACAGAGCCCGCGTTTGAGACCACAGAGACCGTGCTGATACTGCACGACGAGAATGAACAGGGCCGCCTCTTCAAAATGCCTGCATGGTAGAAGTCAATACCCGCGGACCGCACTTCCCCCGCAACCCCCTGATTCGGCTCGCCAAAAACTTCCGCGAAGTTTGCCGATTATTTCGTGCCTCAGGCGCATACTCAGAGCAATTCGAGTTTCCAGAGTCCGGCGATTACACGCATGGTTCAAGCTCCACGAATCAAGGTTTCGGAGAGACTTGAAAAACGCGGCTAACTTCAACGTTTTGACGTCTTTGCAAAACGCGGCTCTTTAGAATGACGAACTTACAGCAAGGCGCTCCTTGCAACATCTTTGCTTTGACGAACTTGGCTTAAAAGATAGGGGGGAGTCGGGGTGGCCGCTCTTCAAATTAACTGCGCCGGTCCACGCTCTCGATTTGAGGTTGACCATCGCCTCGCCAGGCTTCCAAAGCACAGCGTCACCGCTCGCCGTCCACACCCTCGCCGCCTGTCGATTTTTCGGCGGTTGTGTGCAAATGTGAGGCGAAATGCGGGCGGTGGGATGGGGTGTTTGCGGTTGATGGCGCGGGATTTCGCGGAAAAACTTATGGAAATGTCATTTCTGCACCAAGCTTGGTGATATTCACATATTTACTTGTTTTTTGCACTTGCATCCACAGATTTGACGGCAGTAATGTCTCTTTCAACTGATGACCCTGTGGGGCATCGGGAGTTGGTTGCCGGAACGGCGGGCGGAACGAAAGGCCGATGAGAATCGGAGAATCGCCGCAAGCCCAGCCAGAGGGTGAAACCTGAGGCGAAAGCCGAAGAGGGATCGCTGGCTGCGTCAGAAGATGCAAAAGACGGCGCAAGCCGGAAGTTGTTTTAGCTGACAGATCCGGAGGGTACGCGAACCGGCGGAAACGGAATACTCATCGGCGGCTCAGCCGGCGATGCAAGGTTCAGTAGAAGTTAGGGGCGTATCGAAGGCCCAGCCGGAAGTAGAAGCGCAGGGCGCGAGCCCGGCGAGTCGAGACCGGTGAAGCCGGAGGTGGAACAGCCGATGCGAGTCGGAAGTTCGCCGCCGGTTTGGCGAGAATGGGGGCGGCAGCCGGTGCAAGCCGGAAGCTGCAGCAGCGGAAGGCGCAAGCCGGAAGCTGCAACAACCAGCGGCGAAAGCCGAGGGTTGTTCGACCAGCCGAGCTGAAGGACAACGCCGGATGTGAATCGGCAGTCATCGCGGGCCTAGCTGGGGGAAGGACGCCAACGCAAGTTGGAAGGTCAGCTGCCAGTCGGCCGGAAGCGCGTAGCAAACGGTGAAAGCCGGGTGCTTGCCACCGGTCGAGCCAAGCGAGCCAACGCCGATCCGAGCCGGGGAAGTCGGCCGTCGGTCGAGCCGGAAAACGGGCGAGTAAGCGCAAGCTGAAACCAACGTGCCGGCGCAGCCAGAGGAAGGAGCGGCAGCGAAAGCTGCAGGTTCGCCGCTGGGGGAGCCGAGGGACGCGACAGCCGGTTGTACTACGAGATCATCAAGATTGAGACGCCAGGGACTTCGGTCTCTGGCGTTTTCAATTTTGGGGTGTTTTTGGTTTGGGGCCAGAGATTGCGTGGAATGGGCGGAACAATCTTCCTCTGCGCCTGAAGGCCCCTGCTGCTTCCCTGTTCCTGGGTGAGTTCAGCCGCGCACCAGCGGCAAGCCGGCGCGCTCTGCAATCAGATGCGCCACTCTCTTCGGCCGGTAGAAGCTGTATGACGTGAAAGTCACGACGCTCGAGTCCGCGCCAAGAATCGTGAACTTCTGCCCACTTTCAATCCGCTTGTAGCGCACGGCCTCGATGCCGTTCCACGGCATAAAGATCTCCCCCGCGCTGGACGTGTTGCCGAGCCTGAAGTGTGCTCCGCGCGTGTCGAGGAGAACCGAGCAATGTGCCATCAGGCTCGCGTACCTCCACAGGAACACCTGAGACATGGCCATCATCCATGCGCCCAGGCCCCACACCGCGCCTGCTGCAAACCTGTCCAGGCTAAGCGCTCTGAGCGGAAAGATGGAGGTCAGCGCGACCCAAACCATCCCGAGAGCTACCAACAGTGCGGCAAGGCTGCACAGAAACGTGAGGAAGATCAAAACCCGGTTGTTGCGCAGAAGCTTCGGCTGCTCAATCACCAGGTGAATCGGATGGCTGACCCCCGCCGGCAGCGCCAGCAATTGCTCTTGCGCTTCGATCACACAAGCCTCCTCCACGATGCCATCTTCTGGCCTACGGGGGAAGCAGGCTGGTGGACCTTCGCGGTTCGCGCCGCCGAGATTGGTTCAAAGCCAATGCGCTGATCGCATGCGGCCTTGTTGCCCACAGGCCTGGAAACGGCGTTTCCGGCATGGGCGAACCGGCGAGGGAGGCCGGCGGCAGGTCTTTGAGACTACAACAACCCTTGACCCATGGCAAGTGTTGAAAGGGTAAATTCCGCCCGAGCTGCTGCTTTACCGCCTGAACTACACTTGCTGAGGGCGCATATGAAGCTCGGCCTGGGACTCTACCGGCACATGCTGCAGGACGAATACTACGCATTCGCCGTGCAGGCCGGATGCACACATGTGATCGTCCACCTGGTCGACTACTTCAAGCAGGGCGCGGCAAATCCATCGCATAACCAGCCCACCGGCGGCAAAGACCAGCCGTGGGGCGTTGCCGGCGATCCCAATCGCATTTGGACAGCCGCCGAACTCATCCGGCTCCGCAAGCAGATCGAAGCTGCCGGGTTGAAGCTCGAGGGGATCGAGAACTTCGACCCGGCGCATTGGTACGACGTTCTTCTCGACGGCCCGAAACGCGCCGAGCACATGAAGAACGTAAAGGCGATCCTGAGGGCAGTCGGTGAAGCCGGCATTCCGACCTTTGGCTACAACTTCTCGATCGCGGGAGTTGCGGGCCGTACCAGTGGGCCATTCGCGCGCGGCGGCGCGGAATCGGTGGGCATGGACGGCACCGTCGACACGCCCATCCCCAATGGGCAGGTCTGGAACATGATCGTCGATCCCAATGCGCCCCCTGGGACCCTGCCAACAATCACGCACGATGAACTCTGGCGCCGCTTGCAGCGATTCCTCGAAGAGGCGCTGCCGATTGCGGAAAAAGCCGGTGTCCGGCTTGCCGCGCATCCCGACGATCCACCCACTCCCACCCTGCGCCGCCAGCCGCGGCTGGTTTATCAGCAGGCCATGTACCAGG
>JASHSG010000291.1 GCA_030040935.1 Acidobacteriaceae bacterium
CCCAGCAACTGCTGCAGGGAGCGGGTATCTGGGTGAACAAGCGCTTCATGTACCAGGCGCTGAACGACCGGCGCATCACGGACTCCTCGTTCCGGCAACAGATTCTCTACACCGTCAATCAGGTGGAAAGCATTTACTGGGGGCTGGTGCAGGCGTACGAGGATGTGCAGGCCAAGGAGCGGGCGCTGGATCAGAGCCAGCAACTGCTCTCCGATGACAAGAAGCAACTCGAGATCGGCACGATGGCGCCGCTGGACGTGGTGGAAGCGGAGTCGACGGTAGCCACCGACCAGCAGTCGCTGATCAGCTCGCAGAGCGCACTGAACTATCAGCAGCAGATCATCAAACAGGCGATCACAAGGAACCTGAACGATCCGCAGCTTTCGGCGGCGCCGGTGATTCCGACGGACCGTGTGAGCCTGGAACCGCTGCCAGAAGAGAGCCAGCCGGTGGAGGCATTGGTGCAGGAGGCGTTCCAGCAGAGGCCGGAGCTGGAGCAGGCGGTGCTAACGCTGCGCAACGACGAGATCACGCTGAAGGGAGCGCGCAATGCGCTGCTGCCGCAGCTGAGCGTCTACGGGTTTTATGGCGGCAACGGGGTCGGCGGTTCGCAGAGCCCGGATTGCCTCAACCTTTCGACCTTCGCGCCTTGCACTGCGGGTACGTATCCGACCGTGAGCTACGGCGCCACGCTGAACCAACTGGTGAACAGCAGTTCGCCGAACAAAGGCGCGGGCTTCAACCTGACCATCAACCTGCGCAACCGCGAGGCGCAGAGCGTGCAGGAGCGCTCGCTGATGGAGTACCGGCAGGCGGAACTCAGGCTGGAGCAACTGCACACGGAGATCCGCATGCAGGTGGTGAACGCGATGTACGGGTTAGCCAACGATCGGGCGCAGGTGCGCGCGGCAGCAGCGGCGCGCGACTATGCGCAGCAAAGCCTGGATGCGGAAGAGAAGAAGTTGCACCTGGGCGCATCAACGACGGCCAATGTGCTTCAGCAGGAACGGGCGCTGGCCATGGCGGAGGACAATCTGATCGCTGCGCACGCGACTTACGCCAAGGACCGCGCGGGCTTGTACCAGACGCTGGCTTCGACGCTCGAGCATTACGACATCAACTTGACCGAAGCGTCGACAGGGAATGTGACGACAACGCCGGTGGTTCCGGGCGTGCAAGCGGTGGCGCCGGGGAATGAGCCAACGATGACGCCGCCGGCAACGCAGGAGCAGCCGACGCCGCCGGCGCAGTAGGGCTGACTTGTGCAATCCCGCAGTTCAGGAGTGGGACCCGGGCACCCAATTCCGAGGTGAGTTGAAAGCGCAAAAGGCAGCCGCAGATGGTTTGGCTCCCTTCGAATTCCCTTTCACTTCGATCAGCACCAGTGTGCGGTAGTCAGGGCGACAACCCGCGGCGGGGCAAGCGCAGGGCGAGGGCCGGCGCAGCGGTGCGTTCGAGAGCCCGGGAGTTGGTACTGCGGGAGGAATCAACCGTAGTGAGGGTCAGTGCTCGGCGACCTGATCGAGAAGGTCGAAGAATTCAGGAAAGCTGATGGCGGCGGAATCGGCGCCGTGGATGAGGGTGTCGCCGGAAGCGCGGAGGGCGGCAACGCTGAAGGCCATGGCAATGCGGTGGTCGCCGCCGGAATCAATGACGGCGCCATGGAGGGATTGGCCGCCGGGGACGTCAAGGCCATCGTCAAACTCGGTGACCTCGGCACCCATGGCGCGAAGATTCCTGGCCACCAGGGCGATGCGATCTGACTCCTTGACGCGGAGCTCGCGCGCGCCGCGGATGCGAATGCCGCCGCCGGTGAAGGGCGCGATGGCGGCGAGGACGGGCAGCTCGTCGATCAGCTGAGCGGCGAGAGCGCCGCTAACCTCTATGGCGCCGAGGCCCTCAGGCGGGGCGGTGATCTGGACAACGCCCGCCAACTCAGAGTGTTTCTCTTCCAGGTTGAGAACATTGATGCGCGCGCCAAGCGTGGTGAGCACATCGAGCAGCGCGGCGCGCGTGGGATTCAGTCCCATGGAGTCGAGGACCAGGCTGGAGCCGGGGAAGAGAGCGGCGGCGGAGAGGAAAAATGCGGCGGAGGAAAGATCGCCGGGGACGGCAGCGTCGATAGCGTGAAGCGATTGCGGGCCGGAAATGGATATCGAGGGTCCTTTGCGGGAAAGTCTGGCGCCAAAGGCGCGGAGGGCGAGCTCGCTGTGGTCGCGGGTCCGGACTTCTTCGAGGATGGAAGTGGGTCCGGCGGTTTGCAGCGCGGCGAAGAGGATCGAACTTTTGACTTGCGCGCTGGGAACGGGGGTGGCGTAGTCGATGGCGCGAAGCGGGCCGCCATCGATGGTGAGGGGTGCGTGGCCGTCGGTGAGCGTGAGGCGGGCGCCCATTGCCTCGAGGGGTTTACGAATGCGATCCATGGGGCGACGAGAAAGGGAGGCATCGCCGATGAGAGTGAAGCGGCCGGATTGCGGGGCGAGGAGACCCGAGATCATGCGCATGGTTGAGCCGGAGTTGCCGCAGTCGAGGAGATGAGCCGGAGGGGTGACGCGACCGGCGACGCCAGTGATTTCGACCGAGTCAGGGCCGGTGCGGCTGACCCTTGCGCCGAGCTCGGCCATGCAGGCGAGAGTGGAGGCGCAGTCGGCACCGGTGGAGAAGTTGGTGAATCGCGAAGTGCCTTCAGCGAAGCCGCCCAGCATGGCATAGCGATGGCTGATCGATTTGTCCCCGGGCAGACGAAGGCTGCCGATGATGTTGCGGGCGGGACGGATGAGGCGATCGTGGGCGGCGGTGGACAAGCAGGCTCCGGTGCGGTGCGCAGACTTGAGTTTATCGGATAAGGAGCCTGGGATCGGGGATGAGGGAGAGGTTTGATTCTGAAGGAGATGAGCTGAGAGACCGGCGTTTCGGCCGAAATACCGATAGGGCTGCGATTTTATCCGGGCCTGGGGGCGCGATCGTGAGGGGTGGGGCCGTAAGATGTAAATGAACTAATTCGTCTAAATTGGCAGAAGACGGGGAAAACATTGAAACTCAATCACGCTTTGGTGGCGTGTGCCGCGGTACTCAGCCTGTGTTTGGGAGGCCTGACGGGTTGTAACACAACGTCCGCCGTGCAGCCTCCGCCAGCATCCATCTCCAGTTTCGCAGCGAATCCAGCGAGCATCACGGCGGGCGCGAGCGCGACGTTGACGGGTGTCTTCGCGAACGGGACTGGCGTCATTTCTCCCGGCAATCTTTCGGCTGTCAGCGGAACCGCAATCACAGTGAGCCCGACGGCAACGACGACCTATACGCTCACGGTGACGCCTTCGAGCGGAGCGCCGGTGACTCAGATGGCGACAATCACCGTAAATCCGGCGCCGAATATCAGCAGCTTCGCGGCCAGCCCGACGACGATCACGACGGGAGCGAGCACCAGCCTGACGGCCGTGTTTGCCAACGGCACAGGGGTGATCACGCCGGGCAATCTGCCTGTTACGAGCGGAACGCCGGTGAACGTGAGCCCCACGGCGACCACTATCTATACGCTCACGGTGACTCCGCCTGCCGTTGGTGCTGCGATCACTCAGACGGCCACCGTGACGGTGAATCCTGCGCCGGCGATTATGAGCTTCGCGGCCAATCCGGCGACGATCACGGCAGGCGGAAGCAGCAGCCTGACGGCGGTTTTCTCAAACGGCACGGGAGTGATCACGCCCGGCAACCTGCCTGTTACGAGCGGAACGCCGGTGAGCGTGAGTCCCGCGACGACCACTACCTATACGCTGACGGTCACTCCACCCGCTGTTGGGGCCGCAATTACTCAGACGGCGACAATCACGGTAAATCCGGTGCCGACGATCACGAGTTTTGTGGCCAGTCCCACAACCATCTCATCGGGCGGCAGCTCCAACCTGACGGGAGTCTTCGCCAACGGCACAGGCGTTATTACGCCGGGCAACATTCCAGCTACGAGCGGAACGCCGGTGAGCGTGAGCCCGACGACGACCACTATTTACACCCTTACTGTCACTCCGCCTGCGGGCGGGTCTGCGATTACTCAGACGGCAACCGTGACAGTCGTTCCGGCGGCATCGATCTCCAGCTTCGCGGCGAATCCGACAACGATCGACGCTGGAGGAAGCAGCAGCCTGACGGCGGTTTTCTCGAACGGGACGGGAGAGATCACGCCGGGCGATCTGGCTGTCACCAGCGGAACGCCGGTGAGCGTGAGCCCGACGACGACCACGACTTATACGCTCACGGTGACTCCATCGGCGGGGACGGCGGCGACGGCGATGGCGACGGTTACGGTAATTCCTGCGCCGACGATTACGAGTTTTGTGGCCAGTCCCGCGACGATCTCGGCCGGCGGCAGCTCCAGCCTGACGGGAGTCTTCGCCAACGGTACAGGCGTGATTACGCCGGGCAATATTCCAGTTACGAGCGGAACGCCAGTGAGCGTGAGCCCCGGATCGACAACGACGATCTATACCCTCACAGTTACTCCCACCGCCGGCACGGCGATCACGCAGACCGTGACGGTTTTCATACAGAGTACGGTGACGGTAGATGAGTCGAGCACTGGGCCGGCCGTAACCGACCAGCTTCTAGGCATGAACATGGCCGCCTGGTACGACCTGGTGGACAACGAAACTGGAATTGTAAACGCGTTTCAGGCGGCGGGGATCAAGGCAGTGCGCTGGCCGGGCGGATCGTGGTCGGATCTTTATCACTGGCAGACCAATACGAATTGCGACGTTGCCCCGTTCGGGACGGGAGCGGGCCAGCCCGATTCTGACGATACTTTTGTGAACTTCGTGAATGATCTGGCGATACCCGCGGGTCTGGATGTAGCCCTGACAGCAGATTATGGAACGAATCCAACGTGCAATGGAGGCGGGCTGCCAACCGAGGCTGCCGCCTGGGCGGCCGCGGCTCTCACCGACGGCATTACGGTCAGCCATATGACGGTGGGGAACGAGGTTTATGGAACCACCTGGGAGGAGGATCTGCATACTCCTCCAAACAATCCAACCACCTACGCCGCAGCCGTGGTGGGAACGAACGGCTACTATCAGCTGATCAAGACGGCGTCGCCGAATACGCTGGTCGGCGTGGTTGTGGATGCGGATAACACGACCGGAGGATGGGACGACACGGTACTGAGCAATGCGAAGGGTTCCTATGACTTCGTGGAGTATCACTATTATCCAGAGGCGCCGGGAGAAGAGAACGATACGAACCTTGTCCACTCTCTGGCGCAGGAGCTGACCACAAATATCAACACGATCAAGACGGAGTTGACGAAGTGGGGAACCGCGGGCACACCCATTTACGTGGGCGAGATGGGCTCGGTCTATTCCAATCCAGGCAAGCAGAGTTGGTCGATCACACAGGGCCTGTTCGCCGGGCAGGTGCTGGGCGAAATGATGAATGACGGAGTGTCTCGCTCGACGTGGTGGATTGGCTTCGGGAACTGCAACGGCACCAGCGGGAACGATAGTTCTTCGCTTTATGGATGGCAGGATTTCGGGGCCTACAATGTCTTCTCCGACGGGCCCTCGGACAGCGACTGTCCTGACGCGGGTCCAATCGGCACCATGTCTCCGACGGCGCGCGCGTACCAACTCTTCAGCAGCGTGGCCGTCAACGGCGAATCCGTGCTGACGACGGGCGTGACCGGCGATACAGCCAACGTGCGCGCCTACGCCGCTACCGCGAGCGGCGGAACGGCGCTGGTATTGTTCAACCTGAACGAAAACGCCAACGCGCCGGTTATGGTTACGCTCAGCGGGCTCTCCTCCGCTACCGGCGTGACGGTGGAGACATACGACAAAGCAATCTATGACATGTCAAACCCGGCGACCACCAACACATGGGCGCCGCCGGTAACGACCAATCTCGGCGCGCAGAGCCTGCCCCTGAGTTTGTCGCTGGCCCCGTGGAGCATGAACGTGGTGATCATTCAATAACCTCCGGGGCAGGGAATCAGCGGACGCGGAGGACGATGATGGTTTCGTCGTCGAAGCGGTCTTTCCCGCCCTGGAAGCGCGTGACGTCGGCGAGGATGGCCTCGGAGATCTCTTTCGCGGGCTGGTCGCGGTACTCGCAGAGAAGGCCGGCGAGGCGGTCTTCGCCGAACATTTCTTCCTTCTCGTTCTCGGCATCGAGGATTCCATCGGAGATGAAGACGATGGCGTCGCCGGGCTGCGTGGCGACGCTCAACTCCTCGTAAGCGGCGCCTGGAAACATGCCCAGGGGAAATCCCTCGGCGCGTACGGGCAGCGCCTGGCCGGCGCGACAGACGACGGGCTGAACTGCGCCGGAGTTCGCGACCTGGAGGGTCCGGTTCTCGTCGTTCCAAAGGGCGAAGAGCATGGTGACGTACTGCGAATCGAGCTTGCGCTCCTGGAGGGCGTCATTGAGGAGGGCGAGCATGGCTGCGGGATCGGGTTGCTGGACGGCGGCGGCGCGCATAATGCCGCTGACGAGGGCGGCGAAGAGCGCGGCGGGGGCGGCTTTGCCGCTGACGTCGCCGAGCACGATGGCGGTGCGGTTGGGGCCGTAATCGAGGAAGTCGTAGAGATCGCCGCCGATGGTGCGCGCGGGCAGAAAGCGGACGGCCATGTCGGCGTGGGGATGCGATGGGGCCTCGGTGGGGAGCAGGCGGAGCTGCACCTCGCGGGCCATGGTGATGTCTTTCTCAAGCTGGCGCTCCTGGCGGTGCACGGCCTGATAAAGGCGGGCATTCTCGATCGCGATGGCGATTTGCGAGGCGAGCGTGGTGAGGATGCGCTCATGTTCCTCATTGAAGAAAGCGGGACGCGTGTGCTCAAGATCGAGGACGCCGATAACGCGACCCTTGTAGAAGAGCGGGGCAATCAGTTCCGATCGGGTTTCAGGATTCATGGGCAGATAGCGCGGATCCTTCGTGACGTCGGGGACATTGATGGGGCGCCACTCGCGGACTGCCGCGCCGACGATGCCACTGGAGATGGGAACTCGGCGGATGGGGGCGTGGACATAGCCGAATCGCCAGGCGTAGCGGGTGATGAGGGTTTCACCTCGCTCGTCGAGCAGCATGATGGTGAACATCTGGTAGTCGATGAGGCGGCGGAGAAGCTGGCCGACACGCTCGAGCAGGAGATTGAGCTCGAGGATGGAGGCGAGCTCGACCGCGATTTCATTAAGGACTTCGAGGGTCTGCGCCTGGCGGGAGACGCGAGCGTAGAGGCGCGCGTTCTCGATGGATTGCGCAATGCGCGACGCGGTCATGGTGAGCACATGCAGGTGCTCGGGGCGAAAGAATCCGGGCTGCTCGCTTTCGAGATCGAGAACGCCGATGAGCCGGTTCTTGGCGATCAGCGGAACCGCGAGCTCGGAGCGCACGTCGGGGTTGGCGGCAATGTAGTAGTCGGCGGTTGAGACATCGTTGAGCAGGATGGGCTGGCGCGTGAGCGCGACCTGGCCGACGACTCCTTTGCCGACGGGAACGCGGATGCGTTCGACCAGCGGCGAATGGCCGATCTGGAAACGCATGCGCAGGTCGTGCGTGCGGTCATTGAGAAGAAAGATGGCAAAGATGCGGTAGGGAATGAGGGAACGAATGAGCTCCGAGGTGCGGGCGAGGAGGGTTTGCAGATCGAGGGTGGTATTGAGTGCGTCGGTGAGACGCATGAGATAGGCGACGTCGGCCGGTTCGATGCGGGCGTTGATGGGATCGAGAGCTGCCGCAGAGGCGGAGGAATCGGCAGGGCGATAGTCGCCCTCGAACTCGTGCGGCGGCGGAGATGGAGGAGTGTCGGACATTATTGAGTTCGAGGGGAATCATACAGCAGGGGACAGTTCCCAGTTCATGGCTCGTGGTTCACGGTTCAGAGCGGCCGAGCGCGGGCGGCCATTTTCAGCTGTGAACTGGGAACTGTGATTTCCGGTCAATCTTCACTCCGCGCCGAGTTCACGGAGGATGGCGACGGAGGCCGAGGAGCCGATGCGGTTGGCGCCGGCTTCGAGAAGCGCGCGGACCTGCTCGACGTTGCGAATGCGGCCGGCGGCCTTGACACCGCAGCGCGCGCCGACGACACCGCGCATGAGAGCGACATCGGCAGGAGTGGCGCCACCGGAGGCAAAACCGGTGGCAGTATTGATGAAGTCGGCGCCGGCTTGAATGGCGATTTCGGATGCGCGCAGTTTCTCTTCCATAGTGAGCAGGCAGGTTTCGAGATTGACCTTAAGCGCAGCGCGACGTTCATGAGCCACGGCTGCGACGGATCGAATGGCATGATCCACGGCGTGATAATTGCCACTCTTGAGCTGGCCGAGGGGAAGAACCATGCCGAGTTCGCGCGCGCCGAGGCGGATGAGGGCCGCAGCCTCCTGACGCTGGGCAGAGACCAGCGATGCGCCGAGAGGGAATCCGATGGTTGCAGCGACGGGAACGCCGGTTCCTTCGAGGAGCCTTACCGCGGCGGCTGTCCAGATGGGGTTCACGACAACGCATGCGAAATGATAGCGGGCAGCCTCAGAACAGAGGGTTTCGACCTGCAGGCGCGTGGCGTCCGGCTTGAGGAGGGAATGATCGATGACCGCGGCGAGAGACTGCCAGCCTGCCAGAGCTTTGGAAGCAAAGGCGGCCGAGTCGAACGTTCCGTGATCAAAGTCCAGATCGGAGTTCTGGACTGCGACAGTGGCGGACATGGGGGATGCTCCTAGGAATCACTTCACGGTTCGTAGTTTGCGGTTCATAACCCGCGGTTCGCGGGGTCCGGCGATGCAGCTGATCGGCTGGCTCCGGGAGATGAGTATACGGCGAGGCCGAGGTGGAAACAAAGGGAGGGACGAAAAATTGTTCAGCGGGACGACAGGATCGGGAAATGTCGAATTCTGGGACGTCAGGCCGACTGGCCAGGGGCCATGATGCAGATGTCGGGCAGATTGCGGTAGCGCTCGGCATAATCCATTCCATAACCGATGACAAAAAGGTTGGGGATGGAAAAACCCACGTAGTCGGCGTCGATTTTTTCGATGCGGCGGGAGGGTTTATCGAGCAAGGTCGCGATGCGCAGCGATTTGGGATGCTGCTGGAGGAAGAGCTTGCGCAGGTAAGCAAGGGTGAGGCCGGTGTCGAGAATGTCCTCGACGATGAGGACGTTCTTGCCCTCGATGGGCTGGTCGAGATCCTTAATGACTTTTACCGCACCGGAGGAGCGCTGGCCCTGGCCGTAACTGGAAACGGCGACGAAGTCAAAAGTGGCGTCGACCTGGATGGAGCGGGAGAGATCGACGAGGAAGAAGGCTGCGCCCTTGAGCACGCCGACCATGACCAGCTTTTCGCCGTTGAGGTCGCGGGTGATTTGCGCGCCCATTTCGGCGACGCGTTCGGCAATCTGCTGACGGGAATAGAGAACGTCGAGGCCCCGATAGGTCATGGTAGACATGGAGACAGTATCGCGCGATTTAGATTAGAGCTGCTGTGAAAATCGGGGGAGAAAAGCAGGGGAGCCGGCCGAAAGCAGGCAGAAGGCAGCAGACAGCAGGTCAGCGGGCGAGCGGTGGCGGCGGAGTCATCCTGCGACGCAGCGATTTGAGGCCGAGGGCGTCTATACTGAAAGGGCGATGCTTCCTTATCTGCACATTGGTTCGTTCAACCTGCCCACCTTCGGCTTAATGCTCTGGTTGGCGGCGGTGGTGGGTGCGATCGTGGTCGATCGGGCGTTTAAGCGGGCGCGGATCGACGCGGACGCGGTGGGGATGGTGGCGGTTGCCCTGGTAGTGGGCATCATTGGCTCGAAAGTCTGGCATGTGCTGGACACGCCGGCGGAGTTCAGGGAGATTGGCTGGCGAGTTTTGTGGGACAATGCCGGGTTTGCATGGTATGGCGGATTGACCTTCGGGGTCCTGGCGCTGGTGGTGCAAGGCTGGCGGGCAAAGATCGGAGCGCTGCGGACGCTGGATCTGGCGGCTCCGGCGGCGGCGATCGGCTACGGCGTGGGGCGCATCGGGTGCTTTCTCTCCGGGGACGGATGCTACGGGATTCCAGTCCAGCCGTTTCATCTGTTCGGGATTACGTTTCACCCGTGGGGGATGGCGTTTCCCCACGGGATCGAGCCAACGACAGTTCCCGTTTATCCGACGCCACTATACGAATTGGGAGCGGGGCTGGCGATTGGCTTATGGCTGTGGTTGCGGCTCGGCAAGCCACACCCGACAGGGGCGATTTTGGGCCAGTACCTTGCGCTAAGCGGAATGGCTCGCTTTTTGGTTGAGTTTATCCGGCGCAACCCCAAGGTTCTTTGGGGATTGTCGAACGCGCAACTGGCCAGCGCAGGGGCGGTCGTCATTGGGATTGCGCTGACGTCGTGGGCTTTAACGCGCCCGGTGCACGCGAAGGAAGAGGGCCGGGAAAAAACCGCCCGGCCAGTTGAAAAAACGGCTTAGCGTGCTCGAACCATCCGCATAGATTCCGTCTTTCTACATTGGATTGTCTTCGATGGAGATCCGCGCTCTTGCCGGCGAGAGTCGTGGCTGAACTCCGACGAGTTCTTTCGTCCGCGGCGACCGCGCGTGAGTCCCATCACGTTCCGCTATCCTTCCGCCCAAATGAACGTGATTTGCGACACGTGTGATGACGCTCACAGCCACTCGTACTTTCTGGTAAGTAACGTCGGTCACGATATACCCGCACGCCGGCGAATTCTTTGGTCGAGTCTCTCCTCCTTCTGACCTTTGGGGATTCGTCGGTGTGGTTGTGCGAGCGAGGCAGGCATGAGCGAGTCAATTTGGCAGGGAATGCAGCGGAAGGGCTATAACCGCAGGGAGTTTCTTCAATTCTGCACGGCGGCAGCGGCAGCGGCGGGTTTTGCGAAAACCGGTGTCGCGCAGGTTGTTTCGGCGTTCGAAAAGAAGGAAAAGCCGGCCGTGGTGTGGATGCACTTTCAGGAGTGCACCTGCTGCAGCGAGTCGTTTATCCGTTCGTCGCACCCTATTGTGGCCGACGCGCTGCTCGACGTGCTCTCGCTGAACTACACCGAAACGCTGATGGCTGCGAGCGGCTTCCAGGCCGAAAAAAGCCTGAGCGACACGATTGCGAACAATAAAGGCAAATACATTGTGCTGGTGGAAGGCGCCGTGCCGACCAAG
>JASHSG010000031.1 GCA_030040935.1 Acidobacteriaceae bacterium
GCCAAACTGAGCGTCATCCGGTCGCTCGGCGCCGACCTCGTTTTCTTCACCTCCAAAGCGCACCCCTTGGCGCGGCTCTCCCAGATCGACAACGGCGATACCGAGTTTGCCGCGGCAGAATTATCTCCCCGCATCATGCGCCTCCGCGCCCTTCTTGGCGCGCCTTCGCCGGCAGGCGGGGCGGCGAATCAAACCGCCTCGGCCGGCGCCTTCACCGGGACGGGCGTTCAATTCGGCTCCGGCGGCGCCATGACCCCCTTGGGCGTGACCTACGAAAGCGGTGGCGAGGGCACAGTGATGGGAATCGGCGAAGACGCGGCAGCGAACGTTTTCACGCAATATCCCGCGCTCAAACTGTTCGCCGCCATCCGGTCAAGTTCCGAGGCCGCCACCATCGAAAATTCGGGCGACGCTTTACGCGTGCGATTCGTCGAAGCGAAGTAGCAATAGCCACCTGGCCTGAGATGCAGCCCGAACTCGCATCGAAGACGAAACACGCGGGCCACGCGCCCCTTTTCAAAGCTGCGCGCCGGTTTCTTACGATCGGTTTTTGTCGCTTGGCGATCGCAGTATAATTTGCGGAGACTTGAGCCAAATCGTGTCGTTGCGGATGGTCATGGCATTTGCCTGGCGCCGCAATCGACGCAGATGTGTTGCCGATACGGGGAAGGAACGATGTCCTTGCCGTTGCGCTGCCGGGTCTCTCGCGGTTTTACTCTCATTCCACTCTCATTGATTTTATTTGCGCCCTTTTCCTTCAAGACCGCTGCGGCCCAATCGTGCCAGTCGCTGGCGGCTGCGCTCGAGCCCGGTCCCGGCATCAAGTCCGTCACCAGCGCCATTGTGCCGGCGGCAGGCGCGATCTCCGCCTACTGCCAGGTAGACATTCTGTATGGCACGAATCCCAACCAGAACATTAAAATTCGCGTCGGCCTGCCCCTCAACCAGACCGATGGCGGCAGCGGCGGCGTTCAGGGCGCATGGAACGGCCGCACCGAAGGGTTGGGGGGCGGAGGCTGCGCCGGAAGTCTGGACGTGAAGCAAGCCATCCGGGCTGGATATGTCGGTTCACGCACTGATCTCGGTCACACAGGGGGCGATTGCGAGCCCGGAGTGAATCTGGACGGCACGTACAACATGCAGTTCATTCAGGACTTCATTCGTATCGCGATTGAACAGCAGATACTTCTCTCAAAGCGATTGGCCGACAGCTACTATGAAATGCATCCCGCCTATAACTATTGGAATGGCTGCTCGACGGGGGGCCGTCAAGGCTATCTGCTGGCGCAGGAGCTGCCTGAGGAACTCGACGGTATCCTCGCCGATGCCCCCGCCATTTTTTGGACGCGCTTCCAGACGGCACAGATGTGGGGCCAGATTGTCATGAAGCAACTGACCGGCGGTCCGATCTCGCCGGCCAAGCTTGAGCAAGCGACCCGGTCGGCGGTTCAGGCCTGCGATGCCGACGATGGCGTCAGCGACGGCGTCATCGACGATCCCAGGACCTGCCATTTCAGCGCCGCGGCCAATATCTGCGGCGCCGCTGCGGCGCCGGTCCAGAACTGCCTGACTCCTGCCGAGGCCAAAGCGATCGACCTCATTTGGGACGGGCCGCGCAACCAGCACGGCAAGAGAATATGGTTCGGCCTCGATCGCGGCACCGACCTTCGCGCTCTGAATAGCTCTTTTATCTTTCCTTTGGGTGTCACACAGTTCCACTGGGATGAGCACAATCGCAGCTTCGACTGGAAAAGTGTCGATATGTCGGGCTACGCGCAGGTCGCGCAGGATGGGTCGAGAAACATCGCCAGCGTCACCGACACAGATGAGCCATTGGATGGATTCAAGCAGCATGGGGGCAAACTGCTGACCTTCGTCGGAGCCAACGATCAGCTAATTTACCCGCGCGGGGTGATCGATTACTACCGGCAGATGGCGGCCCGCTATAGCAGCGACGGCAAACCCGACTTCAGCGGCCTTTACAGTTTTTATCGACTTTTCCGCGCGCCTGGTGACGGCCACTGCGGCGGAGGCAGCGCCGGGCCGGTTCCGGTTGATCCCTTTGCAGCCCTGGTCGACTGGGTTGAGCATGGCGTGGCGCCGGACTCATTGATGGCCAAGGGCGGCTTGGCCGCGCCAGGCAGCGGCCGCACGCGCCCCATCTGCCTCTACCCGCAGACTGCGATTTACAACGGCAGCGGAGACATCGACGATGCCAGGAACTTCCACTGCGGAGGAACCCTGGAGACCCCGGCTGTGGTTTGCGCCGATGTGCTGGCGCAGTACAAGAACGAAGTGAAAGGGCATCTCGATTATCGCGGAACTGGCGTGAATGCCAAAACCTGCCGCGCCGTGAGCCGCGACCAGACGGCGAAGAATCGATAGCTTTCGCGCCCGCGTTCCGGGGGCGAGGCGCAACCAGTTCTGGACTAGATGACCCGCCGCCCCTCAATCGCACGCGCCATCGTCACCTCGTCGGCATATTCAATGTCGCTGCCGGCCGGAACGCCCGTCGCGATCCGTGTTATCTTGACCGCGAATCCGCGCAGCGCAGTTGCCAGCCAGTCGGCCGTTGCTTCGCCTTCGAGCGTCGGGCTCGTGGCCAGAATCACTTCGTCCACTTCTCCCCGCTCCACGCGGCGCACCAGCGATTCGGCGCGCAGCTGATCTGGCCCCACCCCGTGCAGCGGAGAAAGCGTGCCGTGCAGCACGTGATAGACGCCCTGGTAGGTCTGCGACCGCTCCACGGTTCCGATGTTGGTGGCTTCTTCCACGACGCACACCAGCTTCTGATTACGTACGGGGCTCGCGCAGTAGGCGCAGGGGTCGATGTCGGTAACGTTGTTGCAGATAGAACACAGGCGCAGGCTGGCCTTTAAATCCCGCACCGCGTCGGCCAGCGCGACCGCGTCGTCGTCGCTCCCACGCAGAAGATGGAAGGCGTAACGCTGCGCGTTCTTGGTGCCCACGCCAGGCAGCTTCTTCAATTCTTCAATGAGCCGCGCCATCGGCTCGGCATAACGCGCCACACAATCCGCCTTTCACAACTGTTCAGCCGCCGAGCCCCGGAATCTTCAGCCCGCCCAGTATTCCCTGCATGTTTATCTTGATGGCTTCGTCCGCTTTGCGACCGGCTTCGTTCACTGCCGCAACAATCAGATCTTCGAGCATCTCCACATCGGCCTGGGCGCCGCTCAGGCTCATCACCGCCG
>JASHSG010000003.1 GCA_030040935.1 Acidobacteriaceae bacterium
TCCGCCGCCAGCGGATCGCGCCGCATGTTCAGCCACAGCCGGTGCACCAGCTCCACGTCCTCCGGGCCGAGCGCCGGCGCGTGCGGGCCGATGTAAAACACCTTGGTCTCGCCCGAATGGCCGATGACGTAGAAATTGAACTGCCGCTTCGGTTCCGGCAGCGCCTCCCAGGCCTGGCCCATGTGAAATGCCTGGTCCTCGGCGGTCATCGAACTCGACTGCCCGGCAACCACCGACTCCACCTCCAGCGAATTCGCCGTCTGCACCAGCGCCGCAAAAACATCGCCTGCGGGAACCACCAGCAGCGAAACCCTCTTGCCGAAGCTTTCCGCCACCGAAACCGCTTTGGTGAATAGCATCTGTTCGTGCTCGCTGAAGCTCTGCTGTTCGGCGCTCAGGTACTCCGGCCCTCCCACGCCCATCAGCCGCACGCTTACCACGACGACGTCGCGATCCACCGTGCTCGTTCGCCCCAAAGTCCACTTCAACGCCAGTGGATTCTCCGCATCGCGCATGGTTACAATCACGCCTCCGGGCCGGATGGCCGTCGATTCGCGGCTGATCGTCTCCTGGTGCTCGAGCTGGAAATGATCCTTCATCTGCCGCGCGGTCTGCTCGTGCCGGCGCAGATTCACCCGTTCGGAAACGGTGAAGATTATGAAGAAGGCGATGGAAAACATCACTCCGCTGATGGTGGCTACCGACTTGGTGAACAGGTTCACCGTGGCCGTCGCCAGCAGCACCATGAAGACCGAAATCAGTCCCAGCGGAATTTCCGTCTTCCCGATCCGGATATTGGGCGGGACCTTCCAGCCGCGCTCGCCGTGATACTTCCAGCGCAGCACCAGCATCGATAGGCCGTTGAATGTGAATGACCAGATCACGCCGAAGGCGTACGCCTCGCCCAGCATGATAATGTTGCCGCGGCTGGCGATGATCGTGAACATCTGCAGCACGAACACCAGGTTCACAATCCGGTAGCTCGTTCCGAAGCGCGCGTGCGGCTTGCGGAACCAGTCCGTCAGCACGCCGTCTTCGGCCACCCTCATCAGCACGCCCGTCGAGCCAATGATCGATGTATTGATCGCTCCCGAGAGAATCAGGAATCCCACCACCACCACGAAGATGCGGAAGGCGATGCGCCACACCAGCGGTCCCGCCATATACATCGCCAGGCCCGCGATCAGGTTGTCCTGGTAAGTGTGGATGCGCGGCCCGTCGGGAATCAGCATCGACGCCAGCAGCGTCCCGCCGCCGGTAAAGATCAGGCTGTATATGGCGATCACGATCGCCGCACGTTTCAGATTCTTGAGCTTGGGATGCGCGATCTCGCGATTGACCTGCGCCAGGCTCTCCTCGCCGCTCATGGCCAGGATAGAGTGCCCAAATGCCATCAGGATGCCGAAGAAACCGAAGATCGGCAGTCCCTTCCCTCTCAGAAAGCCAAGCGCATCGTCGCTGAAATGGAGATGAGCCGGAATCGGCGACGGTGGCAGCGACGCGCCGCGCAGCCACACCGTATAGGTGCCCCAGACAAACAGAATCACCACCATGACCGTGGTGACCTGCATGACCCTGAGCGCCTTGTCGCTCGACTCCTCGATTCCCTTGATGTTCTGCCACCAGTAGTAAATCGTCACCACTGCGCCCAGCAGCGCCGATGTGTAGTCCATGTTGAACTGGATGGGCTGGCCGCTGGTGTTCATCAGCGCCGGCGGCAGCCAGTGCGCCTGGTTGGCCACGGTCAGCAGCTCGTTCACCAGGCCTGTGATGTACTGGCCCGCCGACACGCCCGAGATCGGCCCGGTAAGAATGTAGTCGAACATCAGCGCTGAAACGCTTAGCTTGGCGAACCCGCCTCCCAGCGCCTCCTTCACCACGCGGTAAACGCCCCCGCGAGTAAACATCGAACAGCTTTCGACGTAAACCGCGCGCACCGCGAAGCTGAACAGCATGATGCCGAGGATGAACCACGGAGCAGCAGCTCCCACCGCCTGTTCGGCGATGTCGCCCGCGTAAAAAGCCGAGGATCCCAGATCGTTCAGAACGATGGCCGCTGCGCGCCAGAAAGAGATGAACGTGAGCATCACCGAGGAGGCGACGATCAGGCGCACTCGGTCGTTCGGGGGAGCTACGGTCGTTCGGGTAGAGGCCATCGCGAAGGGTCCGGCGAGGCACAGCCGGTGGTTAGAATCGTTTGAGCGAAACCACCGCTCTGCGACGAGTCTAATTTTCAATTAAGGCAGTGTCAACGAGAAATAAAAATCTCCCCGCTGCCGGCGCTCGGCCCGCGCAGATATCCCTGCCGCGCGGCCAGCCAGCCGCGAACCAAGTCCATGATTTCAGGCGCTTATGGTCGTTGCCAGTGCGCCTCGGCGTGAGCAGTGAGAATCGTCGCCGAAAGCAGCCTCTGGCGCGGGGTTTTCTCCGGTTGATGGCCCCGTCTGAGAATATTCAGTCCTTGCCGAAAAGCTCTTTCCCGTCCTCGAAAAAGCTGATCAGCACCACCACTGCCGACCCGATCATTCCGAAGAAGAACATCGCTTCCAGCAGGCGGATTGCAAGCATGGCCAGGATCATGGGTCGATTCTACCGCAACCCGAATGTTTTACACTCGCCCCTGTATGCAATCCTCATGGAAGCCGTG
>JASHSG010000292.1 GCA_030040935.1 Acidobacteriaceae bacterium
CAGCAGATCGCGCGAAACCAGATTACTGCGGCCAAAGTTAACAACGGATCGTCGCGGGACTGGGCGGAAAATACGGTCGCGGCTATCACAACAGCTCTCGCTGGCGTCGGCGCGGTCGGGAAAGTTCCGCCGGGAGCAGGAGCGCTCTATGGGGCAGGAAAAGCTGCTGCGGCGATCCAAGATCAAAGGAATCAGCGTGCGCGTCAGGCGAAAGACGATGCTTACAAACAGCAGACGCTTGATCTTGAAAAACAACGGTTGTCGGATGAAGAGAAAAATACTGACTTCGATCATCAGCAGAAACTTGCCGAGAACGCTCGCCAGCAGGCGATGGATGTCCGCGCCATGCAGGAGCACGATGCGCGAATGCAGGCCATGAACGACGAGCACAATCGCTCCAATTTCGAACTGATGAAGGAAGACGTCGATTTTCGCCAAGCAGAAGTAGATCGTGAACAGGCGCTCAAAGACGCAGGTGCCGAGCCGCTGAAAGTTGGCGGGAAGGAAGCTCCGGAATTCGATGATCTAGGCCAAGCGGAGCAATATGCCAAGGCGAACGGTCTCGGCACGAACGCTCACGAAAACGGGTATCGCACAAGGATCGTGCTCGGCGCCGACCATAAGTACCAGCTCTATGAGGTTCCGGATTCCGGTCCCGAGTGGCACACAATCAAAGACGCTGATGGGAAGGACCTCAAGATCTGGACTGATCCCCTTGGGCTGCTCAACGCCCAGGAGCGCATCGCGCAAACGAGAGAAGCCAACGCGCGATCAACACTCGATTACAGGGAATCGGAGAAGCAACTACGCGAGCTGGATGAGGAAGGAACCGTCAAGAAGGCACGCGAGGATCTTTCCAAAGTCGGCGGCGATTACTCGAAGCTCGATGCCGGTGATCGCGAGGCTCTGACGACCGACGCCCAGAAGCGGTACAGCTTGACGTTCAATGCGTATCAAGCCGCTCAACGCGACATGGAGCACGATGCCGATTATTCGGCCATTCCAACGGATGCAAACGGACGTGTGGATACGACCTCGGAGCAATACAAAGATCTCGCGTCCAGATACCACGTCGACGACGCCGAAGAACAACTCGGCCAGGCTTACGACAACCTTCGCCAACTAGGGCATGGTTATCAAAAGCCCGGCGCTGCGGCTGCTGCGGCTGCACCGGCCGTCGCCGACGCGAAGACCCCAGAGGGCGCCGTAGACGCGCTCAGGAAACAGAAAGCTGCCGATACGGCCAAGGCCAACGAGTCGCAACAGAAAGAGGCTGATCTGGACGCGCTCCACGCGGCGATTACCAAAACGGTTCCGCAAAGCCGCGGACGGCAGGGCACTGTGCAGGTGGCGAATCCGCAGTACAACGCAGACCTCGCAGGGCTGATTGCCTCTCATCCCGAATGGACGGACGACGAAAAAATTCGCGCGATGAAACGGTTCGGTGGCGGCGGGCAATCGAGCACCAACGAACCCGCGCGACCTGCCAACGTGCCAGCAGGTTACGTCTACAACGCAAACGGCCCAAAGGGCGCTGGGTGGTATAGGCCACAGTGAGCACGCCCGATTTCATTCCCGTCGGTGCGGCCCCAGGCACGGGCACGCCAGATTTCATTCCGGCGACGCAGCAGAGCGCCGAGCCAGATTTTATTCCTGCCTCGTCTTCTGCGGCTTTTTCAGACCAGCCCAAGCCGGAGGCGCACGGCTTCGTCGGCAAGACCTGGGACTGGCTGAATAGTCCGCTGCTTGATCTTCATCGCCAGAACGCCGGTCCGATCGAATCAGGAGTAGAAAATTTTGCGTCCGGTCTTACGTCGCCGTTGAGTCTCGGCCTTGCAGTCGGAACGCTCGGCAGCGGACTCGTGGAAGAAGGGCTGGTGCGCGCTGGCCTGACAGCCGCAGACGCTGCTGGTGCCGTCCAAAAAGCGAAGCTCGTTTCCGATCTTGGCTTCCTCACGAAGTATGGGTACGACCTCGGCACGAACACTTTCCCACAGCTTGAGATGAACTGGGGCGACTACCGCGCGGCGAGGACGCCAGCCGACAAAAAGAAGGCCCTCGACACCTTGGAGGAACGAGGAACGGAAGCCGTGCTCGGCGCGATAACCACGGGACTCGCGACGAAAGGGCTCGCACACGATGTGCAAGACATTCGCGAGACGACGCCCACGGGCAAGGCCATGCTCCAAAACGAATACGCCGACGCTGTGTATCCGCGGTCGGCCGCGAGGCGAACTGCAGCCAATGATGCCGATCAATACGAACGCGAAATAAACGACCTCGTACCAAAGCCTGAACGCCAAGCAGCGATCATTCACAACATCGAGGCGAACGGCGATCCGAACGTCCTCGAAGCTCGTGCGAAACAGGCCGAAGTCGCAGATAAACCGGAATTGGCGAAGGAAATTCGCGATGGGAAGGACCTGAACGAAGACGAGCAAAAAGCGCGGGCCCTTGCAATGCGCGTTATGAAGCAGAACGGTGACGATCTCCGAAAGACTGGGCGGCTTCCATCGGATTCGGACTCGGCAACGTATTTGCCACACGAGTACGCTAGCGAATACGTCGACCCTGGAACAAAACAGGCGGTCCCACATCGCCTGAACAATGAGAATTTCCTTGAGCGCCGCGTGTATCCGAGCATCGCGGCAGCCGAACTGAATGGCCTTGACCCGATCAAGAATCTCGCTGGCCTCGTTGCCGATTATCACGAGAACGCAGGTTACGTGCTCGCAGACGATGCCTATAGCGAAGCGTTGCTGAAAGGCAAAACGAACGATGGGAAACCGCTGGCCGTGCTAGCCAGGCGCTATGCCCCGGCTGATGAACCGCTGACGCCAGAACAGACGAAGGCGACGGTTGAGAACGCCGGCGGCGTCTATCGCGGACAAGCCAACGGCGTGGTAGAGATCACCTTGCCGTCCGATTTAGCGAAGACCTTGCCGAATCTCAATCCGAAACTGGCCGAATTCGTGTCGGTAAGCGTACCCGAGAAAGGGCTCGACGACGCAGCAATCCGAAGCGCTATCGTTCGCAAGTATGGAGAAATGGGTGGCGACCCGCTTCTGGCCAACGAGTACATATCGAAAATCCCTGCCCCCGAGCAGGCTAGCTTTGTCCCGAGCCCATTGACGGTATGGCGGGCTGGCAAACAAATCCCGGTCGCCATCAATTCAGAAGTGGCTCCTCATGCACTTGCGATGCTTGAGCAGCCGCATCCGTCGCGTCTAGCGAGATTGGCACTGAAGATCAGCGGCGGGGCAAAAAACAGTCTGCTTGCGCTTTCGCCGTTCCACTGGGCGACGGTGACGAATCGTATGTTCGAGCTTGGGAAGAATCCATTTAGCCTACCCAAAATCGACTGGCACAACCTTAGCGGCGATGAACGAGACGCGCTTAACAATGGGCTCATGATCGGGGGACGCGGACTGAGGCGCGTTTCAGAAGGGCTCGTCCCGAGCCGCGACGCACTGATAAACAGGATTCCGCTCGTCGGCGGCGTCAATCGACTGATCGATGACAATCTCTTCGGAGCCTCTGGTTATATCTCGCGATTGAAATTCAAGGCATACGCCGACCTGCGCGACGCGATTCGCCGCTCGAAACCAAATCTTGATCCCGTCGAAGCTGGCCGCGTCGCCGCGTCGCAGATCAACAACAAGTTTGGCGGTTTGAACTACGAGGTTCTCGGGAGAAAAGCGAGCACGCAGCAGGCGCTGAGACTGATGCTGCTCGCACCCGATTTCCTTGAATCGACCGGGCGATCCATTCTGGACGTGGCTGGGCAGTACGGCTCGCCACTCGTAAAAAGACTCGTTGCTTTCAACGTGGCCCATTGGCTATCGGCGCGCGCGATGAACTACCTGATCTCTGGCGATACGCATCCAGAGCTAGGCTTTTCGGTCCAGTCGAAAGACGGGAAGCGAGAATATTCTCTGCGAACGACGCTTGGCGACTTTCTTCACTTCGCGGAGAACCCGCGCGACTTTCTGGCAAATCGGGTGAGTCCGATAAACGTCAGGATTCCTGCCGAGCTATACACGGGCACGAACCAATACGGCGAGAAGATGAGTCCGGACCAACAGGTCTTCGAGGCGCTCAGACAGATCACACCGATCCCGATCCAAGGAATCTATCCGAGCGGCACGGTCTCGCAACCGAGTGCTCTCGATAAAGCCATGCAGTCTGCCGGCATTCGATCTGTGAAAAAGTTCACACCAGCCGAAACGCTGGCTCATCAACTCGGAAGTAAACACAGCGATGAGGGGCCACTCGAAGGCGAACAACTTGAGACGGCCCAGCTTCGTTACCGACTTGAGGAAAATCTACGGACCGCCCTCAATGCCCACGACAACCAGGCGCGAATTTCCGCAATACGCGCGATTCATGAGGCATCGCAGGGAGAGAACGCGGAAATCACGCCCGAGCAAGCCTCGAAGCTGATCGAGAATGCAAATAAATATCCGCTGCCCCTGCAATCCACCGTGGCACGGCTGCCGCTTGTGGATGCCCTCGAAGTTTGGAGCAAGGCGAGTCAAACAGAAAAGCGTGCGCTGCGATCGGTGATTCAGAGCAAGATCGAAAAGTGGCAGTCGTCGTCCGCGAAGCACACGCGCGAGCAGAACGACTCGATGCGGCAGCGAATCCAAGCCTTCAGGTTCTCGCTTGCGGAGTGAGGCCATTTACACGCTGGCGATTACGAGCTGCGGCAGACACGACTTGCTCGAAGAAACTCTCGTTTCGTTTTACACGCACGTCAGCGTGCTCCCAGAGCAAACCCTGATCTACGAAGACGGCCCTTCCACGCGTCCCCAATGGGTGCCACGCGAAGTCGTCTGGATTCAAGGCGGCATCCGGCGCGGCCAGATCCATGCCGTCGATGAACTCTATCGGCATGTAAAGACCGATCTGATCTTCCATTGCGAGGA
>JASHSG010000293.1 GCA_030040935.1 Acidobacteriaceae bacterium
GCTATCACCTCGCGAGGCAGCGGCGAGTAGCCCAGCGCAGAGCATTGCTTTTGGCCTGCGGTCAACGCCCAGTTGAGCAGACTTGCGATGGCGGTTTTCTTCTCCTTGCTCTCGCCCTGCTCCGGCACCAGGAGCCAGGTGAAAGTGGCAATGGGGTAAGCATCTTTATTGGCAGCGTTCAGGATCGAGAAGCGAAAGTCCTGGCCGCTCGCGAGGGTGCTACCGCTTGCGGCGGCGGTAATGCTCGCCAAATCGGCTTTGATGAACACGCCTGCAGGATTGAGCACGGCCGCATAGTTCAGCTGGTGCTGGACGGCATAGATCAGTTCCACGTAGCCAATCGCATGGGGCGTTTTTTCGACCAGATCTGCAACTCCGTTGTTGCCTTCCGCACCAGTTCCGCGCGGCCAATTCACGCGAGTTCCGGTTCCAATCGAGGACTTCCAATCTGTGCTCGCCAAAGATAGAAAACTGGTCCAGACATAAGTCGTGCCACTGCCGTCCGATCGGTGGACGACAGCAATTTGCGCGTCGGGCAGATGCGCTCCGTGATTCGACTCGAGGATTCGCGCATCGTTCCATTTGACGATCGCGCCGGAGTAGATTCCCGCCAGCACCTGAGGCGTCAACTTCAAGGTGTGTCCGAGCCCAGGAAGGTTGTAAATGGGCACCACTCCGCCCAGGACAGTCGGGAGCTGGATCACCTTGAGATTCGCGGGAGTTCCCTGGCCGTTAAGCGGCATATCGGACCCCGCGAGGTCCACTTTGCGCTCGGCCAAATCTTCAATGCCTGCCTCGGAGCCGACGGCATCGTAGGTTACCGACATTCCCGACGATTGAAACCACATGCGATAAAGCGGCGCGGCCAGCGTGCTCCCGGCCGCGTGCAGAGTCACTTGCGAGCTTGGCAAAACTATGGCGGGAGATTCAGTTCCGGCCTCGCCTCTCCGCATCGCATTCAACAAGCGAAATACCAGCTGGTCGGCCAGGTCGTCGGTAATGCTGGTCGTGCGAAAGCGGCTGGGCGTCACCAGGTACGACCACACAACCTGCCCCGATCGGTCCACGAGTTCAACGGAAAGATAGCCTTGGTAGATCGTTTCGCTCGCGCTATTCGAATGCGGACTGAGCGAGATGGTTCCCGTTGGCCAGATGCTCGAGCTTCCGCGCAGTATGAGGTCCGCGGTCGATGCGTGATTCACGACCTCCAATCGTCCGCTTCTTGCCAGGCGATTGATGATGTTCTGCCGCAAGGCCTCCGCTCCGTTCCCGTCGCCCATGGAGGCAACCTGGATAGTATGACTGCGGTCCAGCGGCTCGGCTGTCTGAGCGGCACAGCAGTTGAGCAGCATGAGAAATACGATCGCAGCCATCGTGCTTCGCAGCGCTGCTTTCCTCAGGCGGCTTTGGCGTGCCCCCGGCTGACGTTTCTCACTTCGCATCGGTCGATGCACCTCGAGGGGAATCTTTGAGGAGTTCAAGCCTGGCCGTGATCAAAGCATATCGCACGCGGTGACGGATTCCGGCCCCGTGCCTGCCGTGGCCGGTTCTCAAAAGTCGATGTGTGCCCGCACCGTCAGCACGTACACCGGACCACGGTCGGCGTTGTAGCCGGGATGAGCGATCTGGGTCCCGCCAAACATTCCATATAGCCCGTGCCAGATATGAGCGTTGTAATACCACTCCATGATGTCCTCGCGCCCATAGCGCAGATTGCCGTCGCCCAGCAAGAAGCCAAGCCCGCCGTAGCGGAGATAATTCTGGTGGTCGCGCTTGATGGCGTTCGAGACATACGCTACGCCGACTTTGTCGTTCGAGCGCCGCCAGCTCTGGCCGCTGTAATCGCCGCCGAACAGGACCGTCTGGCCGACTTCGGTATAGGCGAACGACTCGTGCTGATCCTCGTCCCAGCCAAAGCGCGCAAACAGGCGCAGGCTGTCAGTCACTTCCTGTTCTGTATTCAGTCCGAATCCGTATTTCACCGCGCCGAAACGTTCGGTCCTGGTGATGTCTGGTGTCGCCACCTGGCCCTCAAGATACTCGTCGACCGACTCCCGGTAGTCGCCCATATGCGCGTGATTTACGTAGCTCAGCACGCGAACCGCGCCCTCCCGCTTCGGATTGAGCCACTGGGCGAACAGCCCCTTACGCAGCTCGAACTCCCAGTTTTGCCCGTTGGCACGGCTGAAAGCCCAATCCAGATCGATCCCGTTGGCCACAGTAGGCATCGCCGCAATGGCATACCGCGCCGACCATAACTTGTCGTCGTACTCCAGAATGCCGCCCACGGTGTAGCCGCGGGTGTCGGCCGCGTAATCCCAAGCGCCGTTGTTATCGATCGTCCAATTGCAGAACTGCAAATGGCTGTCGGAGCCGACGGAATTCAAATCGAAGCTGTCGGGCAGGCTCATTTTCCCGATGCGAATCTCAAAACGACGCATCGGCACTCTGGTCGCGAGCGCCAGCGGTCCCCGATCCTGATCGATCATCTCGCCGGTCAATCCGAAAATCTGATGAATCTCGCCGCGCGAAAGATAGGGCTTGATGCTCAAGTTCGGATTGCGCACGACGTCGAGGTTGGTTTCGCCGGCCAGGCCCAGCGCCTGCGAGATGCCGCGCCCGCCGGCGTTTTCCACGTCGACAATGAAATCGGTGCTGTATCGCGTGTTTGCATGCCACTCATAGCCGAGATAGAGCGTCGTGACTTCGGAGGCTTTGGTTTCGAAATCGTCGATCAGGCTGTTCGGGCCCTCGTAAGGCGAGTGAAAATGCCCGTGCATCTGGAAGATGCTGTTGGCCTGGCCCGAAACCCAGTAGGGACCTGTGTCAGAGTGCGGGAACATGGTCAGCGTCTCTGCCTCAGGCGGCGCCGTCGGCCCCGCTCCACCCGAGCTCTCCACCGTGCCATTGCCGATTCCGCCCTCAGGCAGTGAGGGGCTCGCTTCTTCGAAACTCGCCGCGTAGGTCGCCGGCTGCGGCCACCAGATCCGCGCCTGCAAGCGGCTCCCTGAATCGCTTCCAGCCTGGCGCTGCGGGTCGGGCGCGGAAGGCAGGACGCCGGGAACCTGAGCAACGGCAATGGAAGCTGCCAGCATGGCGGCGGCACCGGCAAGGCCGTAGCGGGCGCGCGGAAGCGAATTGAGGCTCCGGACAGGCATAATATGGAAACAGGGTGACTATACCCCCGTTGGGGCTATACTATACCCCCGATGGGTATTGTCAAGACAAGGAGCGGCAATATGTCGCATCACGAGCGCGAGAAACTCAAGCTCATGCAGCGGTTGAAAAAGGTTCGCGGGCAACTCGACGCAGTGGAGCGTTCGCTCGCCGCCGACGAGGACTGCGGTGGCCAATTGATGCAGCTGGCCGCGGTGCGTGGCGGCGTCAACGGACTCATGGCGGATGTCCTCGAAACTCATATCCGCTTTCATCTGGTAGACGGCGCCAAGGAACAGATTGCGCCCGAGCTGGCCGAGGATCTTATCGACCTGGTACACGCGTATCTCAAGTGACGTCATTCTTCGGCTACGACCGGTGTCATAGATGCCTCTCGAGCAATCTGGACACGAGTGCGACCCAGCAGCGAAGCGGAATCCATAATCCCGACCAGCTGATGAAGGCCGTCCATAAGACCGGTGCAGGCAACCTGCGGCGGCGCCGCGCACCGCGCGGCGCCACGCGCTTCTCATCATCCTATCGGGCGCATAGCACTGGAATTGTGAAGACTTGTTAAATGACACACGGAAGGCGATTCCCGGGCTTCAAACCGCGCCCGCCGCATGAGTCGCCCATCCCTCCGGCTGTTAGAATGAGATCAGCCGTGCTGTGCGGCGAATGCGCTCTTCTTAGCTACCCTCACCGTCCCGAGGGCCCGCGGGCCGGATCCTGGAGAAGGAAAAAACTGCACCTGTGAGCCAGACGATACGCAATATCGCCATCATCGCCCACGTTGACCACGGCAAGACGACGCTGGTCGACGGCATGCTCCGCCAGGCTGGAACCTTTCGTGCCAATGAGCAGATAGCCGAACGCGTGATGGATTCAAATGAGCTGGAGCGCGAGCGCGGCATCACCATTCTCGCCAAGAACACCGCCATCAATTTCGGCGGCGGCAAAATCAACATCGTTGACACGCCCGGACACGCTGACTTCGGCGGCGAAGTGGAGCGCGCGCTCAAGATGGTCGACGGTGTGATGCTGCTGGTCGATGCCGCCGAGGGCCCGCTGCCGCAGACGCGTTACGTTTTGTCGAAGGCGCTCGAGGCCAAGCTGCCTCCCATCGTCGTGATCAACAAGATCGACCGGCCCGATGCGCGTCCCCAGGAAGTGCTGAACGAGATTTATGACTTGTTCATCGACCTCGACGCCGATGAATCACAACTGGAGTTTCCAGTACTGTACGCCGTCGCCAAGGAGGGCACTGCGACGACCGATCCGGCACGTCCCGGCGCAGACCTGCAGCCGCTTTTTCAGGCCATTGTGGATGCGATCCCTGAAGCCACGGGCGATCCCGACGGAGCACTGCAAATTCTCGTCGCCAATCTCGATTATTCCGATTACCTTGGCCGCATTGCCATCTGCCGCGTCTTTCAGGGCACGCTCCACGCCGGCGACGAAGTGAACATCTCGCGCCGCGACGGCTCGCTTTACAGAACGCGCATCACCAAGCTGTTCACATTTTCGGGCCTCAGGCGCATTGAGACCGAAGAAACCGCGATGGGAGACATTGTGGCCGTAGCCGGAGTTGAAGGCATCACCATCGGCGAGACGATCACCGGCGTGGAGGATCCCGCGCCGCTTCCGCTCATCGTCATCGACGAGCCGACCATTGCCATTCAATTCAATGTCAACACCTCGCCCTTCGCTGGGCGTGAAGGCCAGTATGTGACCAGCCGCAATCTGCGCGAGCGCCTGGAAAAGGAGTTGCTCACCAATGTGTCGATTCGCGTGGAGGAAACCGACTCGCCCGACAGCTTCAAAGTGCTAGGCCGCGGGGAGCTTCAGCTGGCCATCCTCATCGAGATGATGCGCCGCGAAGGCTACGAGCTCATGGCGGGTCGCCCCGAGATCGTCACCAAGGTCGTCGACGGCGTGCGCATGGAGCCGGTCGAACACCTCACCATCGACGTCCCCGAACAGTTCACCGGCACAGTCATCGAAAAACTCGGCCCGCGCAAGGGCGAAATGACCAAAATGCACAATCATGGCTCGGGGCGTGTCCGCCTGGAGTTTCGCGTTCCCAGCCGCGGGCTGATCGGCCTGCGCAGCGACATGCTCACGGAGACGCGCGGAACCATCGTGATGAACACGCTCTTCGACGGCTACATTCCGTACCAAGGCGAGATTCCGCAGCGGCCCACCGGCGCGCTGATCGCGGACCGCCAGGGATTGACGACGACCTACGCGCTCAATGGCTTGCAAGAGCGTGGCATTCTTTTTGTCGGGGCCGGCGTGGAAGTTTACGAAGGCATGATCGTGGGCGAGCACTCGCGCGACAATGACCTCGACGTGAACGTAGTCCGCGAAAAGAAGATGACCAACATGCGCGCCTCGACGGCCGACGAAGCCATTCGCCTCGTGCCCTACACCACGCTCAACCTTGAGCAGGCCATCGAGTTCATCGCTGACGATGAGTTCGTTGAAGTCACGCCCAGGTCACTGCGCCTGCGCAAGAAGATCTTGCCGGCCAACCGCAGACCCAAGCGCTGGGAAAAAGCCGAGCAGGCCGCGGCGCTCTGATTGGCCTTGCGCCAGCGACCGAGTTGAACGATGCGCGACGCGATCACCACCGACCGCCTCATCCTTCGCCGCTGGCGCCACGCAGACCGCTTACCCTTCCAAGCCATGAACGCCGATCCGCGCGTGATGGAGTTCTTTCCGGCTCCGCTATCGCCTGAGGAGTCGGACGCACTCGTCGACCGCGCTCGGTCCCATTTCGATCGCCACGGCTTTGGCCCTTTCGCCGCCGAACTGCTCGAGAATCATTCCTTCGTCGGCTTCATCGGGCTATCCATTCCGAATTTCGAAGCGCCCTTCACGCCTGCCGTTGAAATCGGCTGGCGCCTTGCATTCGATTCCTGGGGCCGCGGGCTCGCTACCGAAGGCGCGCGTGCCGTCATCGATAATGCTTTCGGCGAACTTGGGCTTGACAGCCTGGTTTCCTTCACCGCTCCGGCCAACCTGCGCTCGCGCCGCGTGATGGAAAAACTCGGCATGACTTACGACTCGCATGACGACTTCGACCATCCTCGCCTGCCCGAAGGTCATCCGCTTCGCCGGCACATGCTCTACCGGCTGTGCCGCTAAAGCTTTTTCTTCGCTTCCAGCACTCTCTCCAGCGCTTCCTCCGCCGTTTTTCCAGTTGCCGACAAATGCCCCATCTTGCGCCCTGCGCGCGGCTCTTTTTTCTCGTACAAATGCAGCCGCACCCCAGGCACCGAGAGCGCCTCTGCAAAATCCGGCTCACCCTTGAGCCACACATCGCCGAGCAGGTTCACAATCGCCGCCGGACTGATCAACTCCGTCGAGCCCAGCGGCAGATTGCATACCGCGCGCACGAGCTGCTCGAACTGGCTGGTCTCGCACCCGCGTTCACTTTCGTGATAGCTGTTGTGCGGCCGCGGCGCCAGCTCATTGACAAACAACTCGCCTTGCCGCGTGACAAAAAGCTCCGCGCAAAGCAACCCCTCGATGCCGAGCTTCGCTACAAGATCCGCGGCGAGCTTCTCCGCCCGCGATTCCAGTTCGGCCCCCACGCCCGCCGGCACCACACTCCACGCCAGAATCTGGTTCTCGTGATGGTTCCGCGCCGCCGGATACGCTTTCACTTCGCCTGACGGGCTCCGCGCCGCCATTACGCTGATCTCGCATTCAAGATCGAGGGCCTGTTCTGCCACTGCGGGGCGCTCGCCTAACGCGCGCCACACTTCTCCGGGACGGGAACCGCGCGAAGCGCCAATCCGCGCTTGTCCGCGGCCATCGTAGCCTCCGCGGCCGGTCTTGACAAAAACATCGCCTCCCAGCGCGGTTAGAGCGGCTTCCAGCTCGCCTTCGCTGCGAACCACCTGAAACGGTCCGACCGGAAAACCACTCTCTGCAAGCCAGGTTTTCTGCAGCGTTTTGTCCTGAATGATGCGCACCGGCTCCACGCTCGGCCGCAGCGGCGCAAGGCGCGCCACTTCGCGCAACGCGTCCAGGCCGATCTGCTCGATCTCGAGCGTTACTGTGCTCGCGCCCGCCGCCAATCGCCGCGCCGCGTCCACATCGTCCCAGCGGCCCTCGATCGTTTCGTCGGCCACGAAACTAGCCGGACACTTTGCCTCGGGATCCATCACGCGCACTCTATATCCCATCGTCCGCGCGGCCATTGCCGTCATGCGTCCCAATTGGCCGCCACCGAGAATGGCGATCAACCCGCCGGGCCTCACAATGTTGTCTTTTGATTTTTCGGAGCCGCCGCTCACTTCGCCGCTTCCTCACCCAGCTTCTGGTCGAGCACTTCCTGGGTGCGCGCGGCGCGCCACGCCGCCAGCCGTTCATACAGCGCCTGGTCGGTCTGCGCGAGAATCTGCGCGGCCAGCAAAGCTGCGTTGGCCGCACCGGCTTTCCCGATCGCCAGTGTCCCCACCGGCACGCCCTTCGGCATTTGCACAATCGAGAGCAGCGAATCGAGGCCGTTGAGCTGCGTTGAGGGAACAGGAACTCCGAGCACCGGGACAAGGGTTTTGGCCGCCAGCATCCCCGGCAAATGTGCCGCTCCGCCCGCTCCAGCGATAATCACGCGCAGGCCGCGCTCCCGTGCAGCCTCCGCATACTTGAAGAGCCAATCGGGCGTGCGATGCGCGCTCACAATCCGCGCCTCATGGCGAATCTTGAGTCCGCGCAGGATGTCTACGGCCGCCGAGAGCACTTCATAGTCGCTCTTGCTGCCCATGACCACGCCCACCAGCGGTTTATCGCTCATGCGGTCATTATACGAAGCCCTTCGAAATGGAGCTGCCTTAGTGCCGGTGCCAGGCTTCCGCCGCAACCTCGATCACGGCAAGCACAACGCTCATGGCCGCAATAAACCCCTTCGCACGCTGCCAGTGCTGCTCATGACGATCCATGCGCCGCTCCAACTCCGCCAGTCTGCCGCCGCTGCCGTCGCCCATTAGGCCGCTCATCTGCGATTTCAGCACACTCAGGTCGCTCAGCACCTGGGCCTCGAATTCATTCATCATGCGCATCTCTTATCTCGTGTCTCTGGCCCCGATCACTGCCCGCTGCCCAATGGCAAATTAACAAACAACGCTGTTGAAAACTCCGAGTAATTCGGCGGCGTGGAACCGTCGTACATCCGAATGTAGAACCGGTCGCTCGCGGAAACGCGCGAAAATGTAAGATTCGGCTGCGAGCCGCGCAGGACCAACGCAGGATCCTCGCCGGCCATAAACGCAAAATCTCGCCGCCGGACCTCAAATCCGCCGCCGCTCGGCGGAGTTACTCCCGTGTTCAAAGTGATCGTGCTCCCGTTCATCGCGGTCACGGTCAGCCATTCAAGATTCGGCAGCACCGTGGGGCCGATCGCCGCAGGTAGCCAGGCGTTTGCCGGAACCGTGGCGCTCGTCTTGATCGCCAGGTCATCGGCCCAGTCATTGGCAAACGCGATTTCGTATTCGACTAAGTCCGGATAACTCGCGCGATAAGTCACTTTCACCGCGCGCACTACGACCTGCGCGTTTAGGTCCAGAGACGGCGCATTGAGAAGCAGTGCATCGCCGGGCCAAACGTCGGAGGCAAAGCTTGTCCGGTTTCCTTTGTACGCTCCGCTCCACAGTGCGCTTACGCTGGCCGCTGCCTGTTGCATCACTTGGGCGGCGTTGCGACAGTCAGCGGAGCAGCGGGCTGGTGGACGCGTGACCGTGCCGATCCATGCGGCCTCCGCTGGCGATCCTGCTTGCGCCAGAGCCTGTTGGTTGCTGGAGTTGATCGCGCGCCCCACAGCCCGGCCAATCGTGCGGTAGCTCACCGCAATCTGCTCGCCCGCAGCCGGTGTGCATCCGGTATAGAACGCTACCTTGCCGGTGCGCTCAAGATGGCACTCGGCGCTTTCGGCCGTTGTGCCAATCCTTCGCGTGTACGGGCCGCCATTCGGCGGCGTGCTTACCACCCAGCCCGACCCAAGATTTGTAAGGTTCACCGCGCGCATGGTGCCGATCAGATTGATGCTGCTCGCCGGAATCACAAAACAGACGCCCGGCAAATAGGTGAGACCGCCGTCGTAAACCGTCACCGGTGTGGCTCCAACGCCGTTGACAAATTCCTGTATCTCGATTTGGATCTTGCCCGGAGCAATCGGCCCTCCTCCTCCAGCGGCGATCGGCCCCGAGTCCCCAAAGGAGTAATAAACTGCCTGCATCCGGTTACACTCCGGGCAATGCACGCGCACCCGGAGCGTGTATTGGTTGGCAGGGTTCAATGGAAACGGCGTTCCCGCCGGGGTGCCCTGCACGATCGGCTGCAAAGTTACCGCTCCGCTCCCTTGCTGCGCCGTCGCCTGAAGACCCGCGACGCAGTTCGGCGCCGTCAATAAACTGGTAAAAAATCCGGCCAGAATGCCGGCGCTTCCGGGAGCAAGCGCCACTCCCACTGCTTCGAGAAGCAGCGTTCCGCCCATTTCGATTGGATCGATCCATCCCAGCAGCGTCTGGCCGTCAATCCCGTTTCCGCCGTTCATTGCCAGGCCGCACGGGCCGATCGTCAGGTATCCCAAACCGCCGGTTACTCCCCACACCCGCTCGTTGATCTGCGCCTCGTTAAACAGTTCGCTGATCACTGTGGACTGAGAAGTCGGGAGAAAGTACGGGTCGGCGGCCAGGTTGAATTCCGTCGTCGCCCCGTCACCGAGAAAATACTCCGTGACCAGGGCCACCGGCTCGTTTTCCCCGCAGACAGTCACATCGTTTGCCAGCGCGCGCTTCGTGCTCGCCGTGAATGCCAGGTTACTCAAACTCAGGCTGCCGGCGCTTTCGTTCAGCGGATGCACGGTTGACTGCACAGACGAAAGCGTCACGGCGCCATTCAGAGCTCTATATCCTGCGCGCGCCATGCTTGCCGCTTGTCCAGCGCTCTTGCTCCAGTTTGCTCCCGGCTCCGGGGTGAAGGCTCCCACGACCGTATTCAGTGAAGCCGTCTGCGCAGCGATAGCTGCCAATCCGGTGTGTGTCACCAGGGAAGCCACCAATGTGCCCGCATTGTTTTCTGCCATGCCCGCGCTGGGCGGCATCAGTACCTGGTCGAGAAGGATTTCGTCGCTTATAGCCTGAATCGCAAGCCGATAGCGCGGTCCCTCCAGGCCCATCCCCGCGTACTCCGCGAGTGGACTCACCGCGATATAGCCCGTGAAGTAGCTCGTCCCGTCATCGCCTGTTACTGCGATAGATTGAAAGCGGACGGGCGCTGCCATACCACTGTCAGCAGGCAGGCTCAGATATAACTGACAAATAGACGGCTCATTCAATTTGCGTTCGATGGTCAACGGACGCGAGGCATCGAACGCAGCCGTGTAATCCTGCCCTTGGATCGTAATCTTCATCGCATCTCTCT
>JASHSG010000294.1 GCA_030040935.1 Acidobacteriaceae bacterium
AACTCACTGCGACGTGGTTCTGGTTCCCAATGCCGGCCTGCAAACCGAGCGGCAATAAAGCTCCACAACACGTGGGTGCGCCCGGTCCCGATTTTGAGACCGGGGATCGCAGGAATCCCGCTCCGCACGCCCTCAATAACCTGACCCCTGCCCCCTGAACCCTGACCCCTGTGTTCTCGCCAGGAAGCGCGCCGTCACCACTCCAAACAAAAAACCGCCGACGTGCGCCAGGTACGCCACTCCGCCCGTCTCCACCGTCGCCACCGATCCCACCACGCTCAGCAACTGAAACAGGAACCATATTCCGATCAGCACCACCGCCGGGATGTACGTTACGCGAATGAAAATCAAAATCCACACAAACGTGCGAATCCGGTCGCGCGGAAACAGCACAATGAATGCGCCCATCACCGCTGCAATCGCGCCGCTCGCACCCAGGCAGGGAACCCGCGAGCCCGGGCTACCCGCCACCTGCGCCAGCATTGCCACCACGCCGCCCGTCAGGTAAAACGCCACATACCGAAAGCGGCCCATCGCGTCCTCAATCGCCGGTCCGAACGCCCAAAGAAAAACCATGTTCCCCAGGATGTGCAGCCAGCCCGCGTGCATGAACATCGCGGTCACAATGGTGATCAGCCGGTGGCCGTGCTCGATGCGCACCGGAATCACCGCCCATCGCCTCACAAACGCCTCGCCCCCCTCAAGCTCGAGCAAAAACACATAGGCGTTGGCCGCGATGATCAGCGCCGTCATCCATGCGAAGCCGCGCCCTCTTCGCGATGCGTCTCCCAGCGGCAATACGGTCCCCACGTCTGTCGCTCCCTCAGTCCTTTCGCCTCTCGTCGCCTGCCGGCTCACGGCACGCAGTCTTTATCCGCGCGGCGGCATGCTCCCGCGGTCCCTGCTTTTCTGTCAATCCCCGTCGACCGCCTCTCGGCCCGTAAGTACATGAAAACACTCTCTGAATAAATTCTGCCAACGTTGCCGATTATTTCTCCAGCTTCGCTATCCTCAAATCAAGGTCAAAAAAAGCTAGAACCATCCGGAACGTCGTGGGCGGCTTCGACATTGCCTGAGGCCCCCGTCGTCTTATTGGCCCGTGCCTTTGCGGTGGAATCGGCACAAATCCCGAAAACAGGGCTCCTAAGTTGCTGATTCCGGCTATTTTGACTTCTAACCCCTTTGCTTTCAGCGGGTTAGAAGAAATGATGCGAGGTATAACCTCCTCATTCTAAATCGCTTAACCCCAAAAACCCGGGGAGGGGGGGATGCACCCGGTTTGGGCCTGCAGCCACATCAAATCAGGCCGAGAGCGGCTCGGGGCGGTGGTCACGTTGTTCGCGCCGAAAATTCTCGGCACCTTCTGGCAATACGGAACCGCTCTTCGGCAGCCATGAAAGCGATGCGCTTCCTCGATTAGTCCGGCGGCCCTGCCCCATCCCGGTTAATGATTCCAAATCCCGCACCGGTTTGCTGCCTGCCGCTCCGCGGCCTATCATGGCAGCCAAACGCCATGCCCGACATTGAATCACTCCTAACGCGCTGGCAATCGGCCGGCGTCGTCGATGCGGAGACCGCGGCCCGCATTCGCGCGCACGAATCACGTTCCGCCTCCAAAGAAAGCTCCGGCTTGAGGTGGCAGGGGATCACCGCGCTCATCCTTGGCGCCATCCTTCTCGCCTGTGGCGTCGTGCTCTTCGTCTCCGCTCATTGGGACCAGCTCGGTCCCGCCGCGCGCTTCGCGCTCGTCATTGTCATGGTCGCCGTCTTTCACAAAGCCGCGGCCTTCGCGCGGCCCAGCTTCCGAGGCATGTCGACGGCGCTCCACGCCGTCGGGACCGTCGCCGCTGGTGCTGCGATTGCGCTCGTCGGCCAGATCTTCAATATCCAGGAGCACTGGCCGGCCGCCGTGCTTCTCTGGGCGCTCTGCGCACTCGCCGGATGGGCGCTTCTCCGCGACCAGGCGCAGCAAACCCTGGCCCTGCTGCTTGTTCCCGCGTGGATCTTCTGCGAACTCGACTTCCGCTTCAACGGCCACATCGGCGAGGACATCTACGTTGGCCGTCTCGGCTTTGTGTGGGCCATTCTCTACCTCACGTACTTCATCCGCTCGCCACGCAAAGCCTTCCAGGGAATTCTCTTTGCCGTCGCCGTTGTTGCCGCGGTCTGGAGCACAGTGGTGATGCTCTGGGGTTGGGAATCGTACGGCAATCAGACCTTCATCCCCTTCGGCACGCGCGTCTGGGCGTGGATCGCGATTGCCGCCATCCCACTCATCGTCGCCGCATTCCACGGCCACAAGGGGCTGATTCCCATCGCTGCGGCGATCGCCTATGTGATCGCGCTTCCGCGGTGCTATCGCACCTGGGTTGAGGTCTACACGCAGCCTGACGGTTCAAGGTCGAGCTTCACGCTCACCGAACCTAATCTCCTCGCGAATCTCCTCGTCGCAGCCTTCGCCGTATTTCTCTGCTGGTGGGGCGTGCGCCTCGTCTCTCGCGCGCTCGTCAACCTCGGCATCGTCGGCTTTGCCGCAACCGTCGGGTGGTTCTACTTCAGCGACATTCTCAGCAAGGTGAATCGCTCGCTGGGACTGATCGGCCTGGGCATTCTCTTCCTCGCCGGCGGGTGGGCGCTCGAGAAGATGCGACGCCGCATCCTCGCGCGCATGGCGCCGTCTGAAACGCCCGCATCGGCTGCCGCAGTAGCCGGCGCCAAAGGAGGCCCGCAATGAAGATTGGCCGCTTCACGTTCTCCGGCGTCTCCATCGTGCTGCTCGTCTTCCAGTTGCTCGTCGTCTCGTCCGTTGCTGGCAAGTATCTGTGGCAGCGGTGGCGCTGCCCTAGTGTATGGACGCGCGCCGCCGCTATCGATCCCGAGCTGCCGATGCGCGGCCGCTACCTCGCGCTCCAGCTCACGGTCGACGGCTGCCAAAGCACGCTGCCTTCCGCAAGGTTCGCCACCTTCCCGCGCGACGTCACCGGCGCCATCAAGCCGGGCCCCTACGTTCTGCGCCCGCAGCCGGTCGAATTCCGGGCCAGCCTCAGAGTCCAGAACAACCAGCTCGTCGCCCTTCGCGTCGAAGGCCAGGAAGATCCCGCCCTTGGAGAGGATGTCTCCGCCGCGCCCGGCGCTCCTTGTGACCAGATGCAACTTTCCGATCCCGTCGACTTCTTCATCGCCGACACTGCGAAGAGCCCGCTGCCGCTCCAACCCAGCCAGGAGCTCTGGATCGAGGTCACCGTGCCGCCCTCCGGGCCCCCCCGCCCGCTCGCGCTTGCGCTCAAAGACAACGGCGCGTGGAAGCCGCTCGCGTTTCAATAGATTGATTTGACATTTGACTGCCCGTCAGCCTTCGCGGCGTTTCTGCGAGGCGTCACGCCTCCTCGGCCTCGCCAAGATCGAGCAGTCCCGCAGGCAACTCCATCTCCACTTTTTTTGAGGCGAGATCGATTTTCCGCAGGTAGCTCTTTGCAAACGGAACCAGCACTTCGCCCTTCGCGCCGCGCACCACCAGGAGCGGCGCGGCTCCTGCGCTCCGGTCCACGTCTTCGATCTCGCCTACGCGAACAGGCTCCGCTCCGGCTACATCCACCAGCTCGCACCCGACCAAATCGCCGACGTAAGCCTCGTCTTTCTTCAGATCGGCTCGCTCCGCGCGCGGGATGGCAACTATCATTCCCTTCAACGCCTCCGCCGCCGTGATCGAATCGAGTCCGGCAAAGTGCAGCACTACGCCGCCCTTGTGCAGCCAATGGTTCCGGAGCTCCACCAGACGCGGCGCTTTTGCCGCCGCACGCGCGGCTGCGGACAGGTCCCCCGGCAGCAGCCAAAGCCGCCGTCTCTCTCGAAACCTCTCAGGAAAGTCCGTGAGGATCTCGGCGAAGACCTCGCCTTTGCGTCCCTGCGGACGTCGAATCCGCGCCAGCCACACCCACTGCTCCGCCGGTTCCGACACAGCTACGTCCGACCACCCGGGACGGCGTGCGCGCAGGCATGGGCCATGCTACTCTTCGTCGTCCTCTTCCAGAATGTCGAGAGTGTAGCGATGGTGCAGCTTCATACTCACCGCTCCAAGAATGGTGCGCACCGAGCGGGCTGTGCGCCCTTGCTTGCCAATCACTTTGCCCACGTCCGGCGGAGCCACACGCAGTCTGAGAATGGTATTCTCATCCCTGCTCACAGCTTCCACTTCCACGGAATCCGGCTCATCCACCAGGGCCCGCGCGATCTCGCGAACCAAAGCGTCTACCTGCACCATATCGACTTGGGTCATGGTCTTGCCTCTGACCTTCTGTGTTGGAGTTTTGATGCCATTGATTCTGTGCGCGAATGGTAACACGCAATCGTTCCGCGAGCAAAGACTTGCAGCCAGATCGGCATCGCCGCGCCCCACTCAGGCGGGCAAATCAGGCTGCCGCCGGATCTGTGACCCCGGGGGCGGTCTCTACTACCGGCTCGCACGCCGCCGGCACCGGGTGTTTCCTGACCAACTTCTCCATGGTCGGAGAAAGCTTCGCGCCCTTGCTGCGCCAGTAGGCAATCCGCTCGTGCTTCAGGTCGACGCTGGCCGGGCTGGTGCGAGGATTATAAGTGCCCACAACCTCGATGGAGCGGCCATTGCGGGCGCGGTCCTTCTCAATCACGACAATGCGGTAATAGGGCTGCTTGCGGGCGCCAACACGCGCCAAACGAATCATAACCACGATGAATAAGTTCCTTTCGGCTTTCAGATCTTGAATGAGGTGATGCCTGAGATTCTCGGGCCGATCGCTCTCCCGCATCCGCAGGGCAGCTATTTGTCCCAGATGTGATCCGGCAAAGCTATCGCACAGACG
>JASHSG010000295.1 GCA_030040935.1 Acidobacteriaceae bacterium
GTGTAAGTGAACACGGCAGCCTCGTCGTAGGGAGTCAGCGCGCCCTCGATGGAACCCATGGAACGATTCACATCGGCCATGACGTTCGAAGGCAAAGTCTGATCGATTACGAAAGCGATCGAAAGCGGCTCCGGATCGACGCTGAACACGCGCAATGGCTCGCGGGTGTTGTTCTCATAAACGGTAAAGTCGCGCCAGGTGAGCCCCGATACCAGATTTCCCTTGGAGTCCTTCACGGTAACGGGAACCTGGACGAAGTTGACCTGAACAACGAATTTCGGCATCGAGCCGTTGCCTTCTTCAGGAGGGGTGGCCTGGGGCGGCGCCTGCTGCTCGTCGGCCGGCGGCCGGCTGGGCGGGGCGGGCGGTTGATCAGGAGTTGTTGCGGCGGAGCCCGAGTCTGGAGTTGTAGGGGCCTCCGCGGCGCCGGCTCCGGGTGTGATCGCGCCGTTAATGCCCGGGAGAGGCGGCGGAGCCTGCGGCGTGGGCGCGTCCGGAACAGGAGCCTGCGGCTGCGGAGCAAGAATGGCTGGAACCAGGACAAATCCGATACTCAGAAGTCCCACCGGCGCAATGGCTTTCCAACATTTCACCGCGAGTTCATTCCCCCAAAAACCATTCTGCGCGCTGCTAAATCACGAAACACACTCATTGATTGCCGCACTTGACAGATTAACAGACGCGCCAGATGGGCGCAGGTTTCCTCGATGGTCGCGAACCGGGCCGCGGAGGGCCGCGTTATGCTCTCTTAGGGGTACAGTTGTCGTCTAACGGAGCAGTATGCGCCGAGAGTGTGTCTACTGGGTCGGAGTCGCAGCGCTTTGGATCGGCTTGCCGGCGTTGCCTGCAACGGGATGGGCTCAGCTTGCGCCTTCGCCCGACGCGCCTCCGGTGAGCACGGCGCCCGCTCCTCCACCGGATGAGACGCCGGAAGAGACGCTCAAAGTGCAGGTGAATCTCGTCGACTTGTTCTTCACGGTGCGGGACAAGAGCGGAGACATCGTTCCGCACCTCACTCCGAAAGAGTGCGCTGTAACGGAAGACAAGGCACCGCAAACGTTCAAGAGCTTTACGTCTGAAACCAATGAGCCGCTGACTCTGGGAATTCTGCTCGATACCTCGTACAGCCAGACGCGCCTGCTGCCCATGGAGCAACAGGCAGGCAGCCAGTTTCTGCAGCAGGTATTGCGCAAACAAGATGAAGCATTCCTGGCCTCGTTCGACGTGAATGTCGACCTGCTGCAGGACTTTACCAACAGCCCGCACATGCTGTCGCGGGCCATGGATAAAGCGCAGATCAATACCGCGGGCGGCAATGGCAGCGGCCTTCCCGGGCTGGGAGGCGGGCCTGTACCGATCTCGAATCCCAAGGGCACGGTGCTCTACGACGCAATCTATGAATCGGCAACCCGAAAACTCGATCAGCAGACAGGGCGCAAGGCGCTGATCATCCTGACCGACGGCGAGGACGAAGGCAGCGATCACAAGATTCGCGAGGCCATTGGGGCTGCCGAGGACAGCAACGTGATCGTTTACATTATCCTGCTTGTCGACCGGGCCAGTTACTGGCAGCAGGGCGAGGGCTACTTCGGCTACGGTCCCGCGAAGCAGATCTCGGACGAGACGGGCGGGCGGCTGATCGACGTGGGCAACAACGGCGCCAAGCTGCAAGCCGCGTTTGAGGAGATTGAAGCCGAGCTGCGCACCCAGTACGTGGCCAGTTACACGCCCACCAACGCCAAAGAGGACGGAACCTTTCGGCATATAGGATTGGAGTGCCACGGCGATAACGGAGACAATCTGAAAGTGCAGGTGCGCAAGGGCTACTACGCTCCCACGCCGGAGAACTGATCATTCTTCTGTCGAGGCGGGCCTTGCGGCCAGGATCGGGCAGCGCGGCGAAAGGATTTCAAAATGAAACTGGTCCTGACATTGGCCGCGGCTGCGATGACCCTGACCGGCATGGGCCTGCCGGCGCAACAGGCAGACGATTCCCCGACCGACTCGGCAAAAGTGACCTACGCTCCCACCAGGGGGGGCTTCGGCGACCTTGCAGAATCGCACGCCTACGAAATGAGCGCGATTTCCGGCGAGCTCGAAAGCAAGCTCGATTCAAAGACCGCCAAAGTGGGTGATCGCGTCGTGCTCAAGACGACGGAGAAGGTGCAGACATCCGACGGAACTGTGATTCCCAGGGGCGTGCATCTCGTGGGCCATGTGACCGAGGCGCAGGCGTACGACCAGGACCATGGGCCGGCACGGATCGCGATTGCATTCGATCACGTGGAGCTGAAGAACGGGCAAAACATCGCTGTTCACACGCTTATCCGCGGCGTGACAACGAGCGTGCCTGCCATGACCGTGAGACAGGGGGACGATGACAACATGATGGGCATGCCGGTGCCCGCCGGCAGCCTGGCAAACGGAGGAAGGATGGGACCCGGTTACGCGAGCATCGCAGCGGCGAATGGAGCGGGGCTGGCGACCAGCCAGATAGACAGGGCTTCTGACGCGGCGGCGGGGGGCGACAGGGTGGGGGCAGATTCTGGCTCGACAGGGAGCACCGCGGTGCAGGGCGGCGGCCTGAACACGGATACCGGCGCGCATGAAGCGGCTGCGGTGCGCGCAGTGCCTCATCCAACAGGCGTCCCGGGCGTGATGCTTGCCGGAAGCAGATCCTCTTCGGGGGTTCTGCTTGGCTCGCGTAAGAACATCGAATTGGAAAGCGGAACCGAAATCCAGCTGGGCGTTGTTGCGGACCGGTAAGGCGATTGTCCGCGATCAGATGCCGGCCGCCGGCGGTTTCATGGCGCGGATCGACCTGCGGTGAATGGCGGGCTGCGATGCTCATCGAGGCGGCCACGGACCTGAGCAAGCCGGCGACTGGATTGAGACCACAGGGAAGCGGCCGCTGATTACCGTCTACTGTCTCATCTCCGGACATTAAGTTACCGAAGTTGCGCAACCCCGTAATCTGGCGCGGACAATGGCTCTTCGTTAGTATCGGCAGCGAGAGAAAAACCTCGAGGCCGCGGGCGAAAAAAACTTCGGCCTCAGGCATTCCCGCTCCGAGGTGCCGTTCATGGCCATCCAATGCGCCCAGGAAGCCTTTGAAATCAGCCCGCGATTCCGGCAAACGATCGAGCAGCGAATCGCCCGCCTGGAACGCGATGCCGCTCACGACGAAGCGCAGCTGGAGAGGCTGGAGAACATCGATCACATTCGCCGGCAGATGCGGCTGGTCGCCATTCAACGCGCCGAAGCTCTGCGCATGAGGCTGTTTCTCGATCGCGCCAAATCGCGCGCGCCGCGCCCGAGAATCGAGCTTTAGCCACCGGAATTACATATCAGTGCTGCCAGGAGGATTGCGATGCGCCTCTGCCGGGCGGGCTTGCGGAATGTCCTCTGGAAATCGCGATCGCCAGGCAGGAAGGAAGCTCCCGGCAATCAATTGCCGGCAAGCGAATCCACAGGACCGCGTGTTTCCACAAGTGCGTCGCCGTTCGATCGGTCGTACACTTAGGCACTTCAGGAGTGCAAACTCTTGCCGAAGCTCGATTACTCCGTCGTTGACGTATTCACGACCGAGCCACTGGCGGGTAATCCGCTGGCGGTGGTGATGAACACGTGCGGCCTCAAGACCGCGAGGATGCAGGCCATTGCGCGCGAGTTCAACTTCTCCGAGACCACATTTGTCGAGCGCAGGGCCGAGGCAATTGAGCGCGCGGAAGGCGTCAGGGTGCGCATCTTCACCCCGCGCGAGGAGCTGTCCTTCGCCGGGCATCCCACGCTGGGCACGGCCGCAGTGCTCAAAGCCGATGCGCCCGAAACTGTGCGCGACAGCACGGTAACGCTGGCCGAGAACGTGGGGGCGGTCCCGGTGCGCTTCGACGCAAGCGCTCAAGGCTCTCCGGGAGTATTCGGCGAGATGACGCAGCGCGATCCGGAGTTCGGCGCGGAACTGGACGGGGCGGAAGTGGCGCGGCTGGCCGGCCTGAAGGCGGACGATCTGGATTCGGGGTTGCCGCCGCAGGTGGTTTCGACGGGAGAGGCGTTTGCCATCGTGGTGCTGGAGGCTTTTTCGGCGCTGGAGCGCCTCAAGGTCAATCAAGAAGAAGCGGCGGCGTGGCTCGCCGGGCGCGGGGCGAGGTGGTTCTACTTCCTGGCTCCTGCTCACGACCGGGACCGGGAAAAAATCAAGTACAGAGCGAGGATGCAGTTTAACGGCGGAGAAGATCCGGCCACGGGCTCGGCGGCCGGCTGCGCCATCGCTTATCTCGTGGCTCGCGGCGCGGCTCGGCCCGGCGTGCGCGTGCACGTGCGCCAGGGCGTGGAGATAGGGCGTCCGAGCGATCTTTTTCTCTCGGCGCAAAGAGAATCCGCGAGGGTCTCAGATGTGCGCGTTGCGGGCAGCACAGTTCTTGTTGCAAAAGGACAGCTTTTCCTGCCTTGATGCACATGCTTTCAACAGAAATTCATCTTCGCAAGTGACAGCGTGTGTTGGCGGTAGCGATTTTCCACTTGTTTCATTTGGATTTTCAGGTTTGTTTTCGCTTCGTTTTCTCTCTTTTCACGGTTCGCCGCTGCTCGTACTGTTTCGATTCGTAGCAGACAACTTCTTGACGCGTTCCTCCGAGTATTTGCGCGCCAAAATGCTGAGCACTTGACCGCGAAGCAAGAGAAAAGCGGTTCCACAACGAACGCGCCGATGCCGGCATCCTGCCGGGTGTCTTTTTCCCGATAAAAAGGCCCCTCGGCATTTGCGGGTGCCGGGGACGGCAATTGTGGAACTGCTGTAGCCGCGAAGGGTCAATTGCCGATGACCGGTTGTGTGAGCCGCCGCGCCCCCGCGGGGTGCGGTTCTCATTGCCGGCCCACCGGCCGCATCGATCCGACGAACGTGAGCACGTCTTTCTCCCGCGTACCGGGCCAGAAAACTGCATTACTTGAACCCGCCGGCCGGCCGGCCGGGCGGGGGGCTGGCTGTTGCCTTGAAGTAAGATCTTGAAACTGAATCAGGAGTAACCCCCATACCATGCGTCCAAAGAAAGTGATTCTCTGTGTAAACGACAATGAGCAAGAGCTCTCCGTGCTCAAGTTCACGCTGGCAACCAACGGATACTGCGTGCTGGCAGCTTCAAGCGGCCAGGAAGCGATCG
>JASHSG010000296.1 GCA_030040935.1 Acidobacteriaceae bacterium
ATCGGCAGCGCGCATGGCGTAACCCCGGGCGTTGTTGCCGTCGCCTGGGTGATGCACAACCCCGCCATCACTGGCACGATCGTGGGCGGACGCAGCGCAACTCAGGTGGAAGAGACGGCCGCCGCGCTCACCTTCCGCCTCACCGAAGAGGAATTCGCAAGGATCGTCGTGTTTCTGGCCACGATGTAGCCGAACGCGCGGATCGCCTCACGCTCGCAGAAACGAGAACCCCGGCCGAAGCCGGGGTTTCGTCTTCAAAAGAATGCTCCTCGTTACATCGCTGCGACAAAGTCCGGAACCATGACGGCTGCGTGCTCCTGCAGCAGCTGTGTCATGCGGGCGGCCATGCCGGTATATATCGAAGCGGCGCGGAACGCATTCACCCGAACGCCTTCGCTGGCATGACGGAATGCATATTGCGCCAGGGCCAGCAGAACGCAGAAGCGAATCTGCATCGCGTCGCTGTGTAATGTCTCAATCAGCAGGCGATCCACGGAATCGCAGTTCTTGGCCGCGAAGTCCGCCATCTCCTGCATGACCCGTGCATTCTGGTAGATCACCCACAGGCCCTTCGGACCTTCCATGCGCTGCCAGGCATCTTCAGGGGTGGCGCTCAGGCCTTCCTGCCACAGGAAGTGGTCGCTCAGCTCGCGCGCGCTCCATTCGGGGCGAAGGCGGGCCAGCAGCGATTCCCATGTTTGCCGGCCGCGACGCTGCGCGTTCTTGCGCCAGCGCAAGAGAACCATTGCGACAGCAACCACGGCGGCAATTTGGACTACAAGCAATACCATCGATAGGTCCCCAAATTCAGACTATCGGCCTCTGTTGCTCTACTGTCCGAGCCCTGAACACTTCTCTGTACATCACCACTTGTAGCAGAAAACAAACTGTTTGTCTTTGGCAAAAACGTCATCGATATACCCCTTTTGTGGGATAAATTGTCATCCGGCCGGACACTGCACGAAAGTAACGGATTCAGCGCTGCCGCAGCCTGGGCAGCTTGAATGCGCGTGCGCAACGCCGAAAATGCTGCGCCCAAAGCCTTCCATTACAATGGAATGCAGAGAGAATTCCCCGCGAAGGAGCAGCCCGTAAGTGCTCGAGCGAACGTTCAGCATCGTCAAGCCTGACGCGGTTCGCAATGGCTTCGTCAGCGCGATTCTCGCTGAGATTGACAAGGCCGGCTTCCGCATCGTCGCCATCCGGAAGGAGTCCATCACCAAGCGCGAGGCCGAGGGCTTTTACGCCGTACACCGCGATAAGCCGTTCTTTTCCAGCCTCACAGATTTCATGGCTTCGGGCCCGCTTTTCCTCATGGTTCTGGAAAAAGAGAATGCCATCGCGGATCTGCGCAGGCTAATGGGCGCAACCAATCCCGCCCACGCCGAAGAGGGAACTCTGCGCAGGAAGTTCGCCGCTTCTCTCCAGGAAAACGCTATCCACGGCTCCGATGCGAAGGAAACGGCTGCCTTCGAGATTGGCTATTGGTTCGCCGGTTACGAGCTGATTTAGCCGGCGAGGCTTACATTGGACCTGCGCAAGGACGATCGAGCGCCTGTGGCCGCAAGTGACAACCAACTCGCACCCCTCTTCCTCGAGTTCTCGCGGAAGAAGCTTCTCGGCCAATATTGGCCGCGTATGAAGGAATGTGTCGCGCCGCTCAGCGAGCAACAAATATGGTGGCGGCCCAACGAAGCCTCCAACAGCATCGGCAACCTGTTGCTGCATCTCGAAGGCAACGTGCGCCAATGGCTGGTGGCGTCGTTTAACCAACAAGACGACATCCGAGACCGTCCCACTGAGTTCGCTCGGCGAGACGGGCCCTCGGCCGCCGATCTGCTGGCCCGCCTAGGCGCCACGCTCGAAGAAGCGGCCAAAGTCCTCGACCGCCTCACCGTGGACGATCTGCTCGCGCCCTATGAGATTCAGGGCTACCACGTGCGCGGCCTCGACGCCGTCTACCAGGTCGTCGAGCACTTCGGCCTGCACCACGGCCAGATTGTTTATATAACGAAGAGCCTCGTGGCCAAAGACCTTGGCTTCTATAAGGACCTCAACAAGACCGGCCGCGCCTCCTGACAACCTCGCGCAGCCGGAATCAGTCGCGGCGCGCGATGGCCACGCGGGGAATGCCTTGTAAATCGCTTGTGAACTCAATCCCCTTGAATCCCGCGCCCGCGAGCAAATCTTCGACCGCCTGCTTTTGACCGAATCCGATTTCAAGCGCCAGGTAGCGCTTGTGAAAAAGCGCGCCGATGGCCGCGGGAATCAGGCGGCGATAAACGTCCAGGCCGTCGGCCCCCGCAAATAGCGCTTCTGCGGGCTCATATTCGCGCACCTCCGCCGCAAGCAAATCGCGCTCGTTGTCGGGCACGTAAGGCGGATTCGACACGACCAGATCGAAGTGCTTCCCGGCCAGCGGCGCCAGCAGATCCCCCGCACGAAGCAGGACGCGAGTCTCAAAGCCGAGTCGGCGCGCGTTGGCTCGCGCCACGCCAAGAGCCTGCGCGGAGATGTCTGTCGCGTAGATGATCGCATCGGGCAAATGGTTCCCCAGCGCCATGGCAATCGCGCCCGATCCCGTGCCAATGTCGGCGATGCGCGGCCGCTCAAACCCGCGTGCAAGCTCGATGACCTTCTCCACCAGGTGCTCGGTTTCGGGCCGCGGAATAAGCACTGCGCGGCTGACCTTGAAGCTTAGCCCGTAGAACTCCGCTTCGCCCGTGATGTATTGGATGGGCTCGCCGGCACGGCGGCGTTCGACCCACGCTCGAAAATCCGCAGCCGCATGAGCTGGCAATGTCTCGTAGCCGTGCGTAATCAGCCACGCCCGGTTGACGTCGGGCACATCCTCCTTCTTCGCGTGGAGCAGCAGCGTCTCGGCATCGCGGCGCGCGCGCTCCGCATGCGGCCCCTCGACCAGCGAGCGTTCCGCGTCGGCCAGCAGTGCGCGAATTGTCAGATGTTCGCTCGGCTCAGGTTGCATCGGGGTTAAATTGCGGGCACTGCTCCCTTTTATCTTGCGACAAGATCCCACTGCGAGGCACGGCCTAAATATGGATGCCTTATAATCGACCCCGAAAGCTCGCCTTCCCCATTGAAAAACGCTGATCGGCGAGTCAATCCACTGAACCTCAACCTCCGCTGCCGGACGCGCTTACAACCCATCGACCGCGGAATCGGCAGGCACATTTTCACCTGCCGTGGAGGACTATGCAGCCAGGCCGCCGTCTTTGCTTATTTCGATCCCGGCTGTGCGCGCTCTGTCTGCCGTGCCTCTGCGCAGTCCCGGCTCTTGCTCAAGGCCCCCAGGCCACGCCCAGCATTCTCGCGCCCGCGTCCACTCCAGCGCATGAGATTTACAACCTCTCGCTCTTCGTGCTCCTGATTACCGGCTCCATCTTTGCCGTGGTTGCCGGGCTGCTCGCTTATGTCGTTGTCAGATTTCGCGCGCGCGGACCCGACGCCGAGCACGAGCCGCCGCAGATCTATGGCAGCACCCAGGTCGAGCTCGCCTGGACCGTCATTCCCGTTCTCATCGTGGTCGTTCTCTTTCTCACCACGGCGCGCATCATTTTCGCCATTCAGGATGCACCCGAACCTAAATCTGCGCTCGATGTCACCGTCATCGGCCACCAGTTCTGGTGGGAGTTCCGATACCCCAAACTCAATATCGTCACAGCCAACGAGCTGCACATTCCCGCGAGCACGCGCGGAGCTCCCGAGCCGACCTATCTCCATTTACTCTCGGCCGATGTCGATCACAGCTTCTGGGTGCCGCAACTCGCCGGCAAGACTGATCTGATTCCCAACCACCCCAACGAAATGTGGCTCGACCCGCGTGCGCCTGGCCTCTACGTGGGCCAGTGCGCGCAGTTCTGCGGGGTCGAGCACGCCAAAATGCTCATTCGCGTCTACGTCGACACGCCGCAGCAATTCGACTCCTGGGCAGAAAATCAGCAGCGTCTTGCAGTCGATGATTCCGCTGCTCTCGCCGGACGCGAGGTGTTTGAATCCCAGGCCTGCGTCAACTGCCACACCATCGTGGGCACTCCCGCACATGGAACCTTCGGTCCCGATCTCACGCACCTGATGAGCCGGGCGACGATTGGCGCCGGCGCCGCGGCCAACACCCCCGAAAACCTGCATGCCTGGATCGAGGATCCCGGCACATTCAAGCCCGGAGCGTTGATGCCCGCCATGCAATTGAGCAATCAACAGGTAAACGAACTCGTAGCCTATCTTTCGACATTGCATTGAAGGACGAACGATGGCCGACCACACACTCCCGATTCCCGGCGCAATCACCGCCGCTCCCTCGCGCGGCGCGGCCCTGCTCGAATGGCTGCACGGCTGGGTGGTCACCGTCGACCACAAGAGGCTCGGCATTCTCTACGTTGTCTACGCGATCTTCTTTCTTCTCGTGGCCGGCGCCGAAGCACTGGCCATGCGCATTCAGCTCGCCATCCCCGGCAACCACTTCGTCGGTCCCGAGACCTACAACGAGCTGTTCACCATGCACGGCACCACGATGGTGTTTCTGGTGGGCATGCCGATTTTGTTCGGGTTTGCCAATTACCTTGTCCCGTTGATGGTCGGCGCGCGCGATATGGCTTTCCCGCGCCTCAACGCGTTCAGCTTCTGGCTCACGGCCTTCGGCGGACTGCTGCTCTACTTCAGTTTTATCGGCGGCTTCGGCCTCTATGGAATGGGCAATGCGCCGGATGTGGGCTGGTTCGCCTACGCGCCGCTCACCGCCAAAGCGTTTTCGCCCGGACACAACACCGACTACTGGGCGCTTTCGCTCATCGTCATGGGCTTCGGTACCCTGGGCACGGCCATCAACATCATTGCCACCACGCTCTCCATGCGCTGCCGCGGCATGACGCTTTTCCGCATGCCCCTCTTCGTGTGGCTCATGCTCGTGGTCAGCGGCCTCACGCTCATCACCATCACGCCGCTAACCGCCGCGCAGATCATGCTGCTCATCGATCGCTATGTCGGCGGCCACTTCTTCGACACCCAATCGGGCGGCTCGGCAGTGGTGTGGATTCATTTCTTCTGGATCTTCGGGCACCCCGAAGTCTACGTCCTGGTGATGCCCGCCTTCGGCATCGCCAGCGAAATCATCCCCGTCTTCTCGCGCAAGGCCATCTTCGGCTACCCGGCGATGGTCGCGGCCTCGGTCGGAATCGCCTTTGTGAGCCTCGGCGTGTGGGCGCATCACATGTTCACCGTCGGCATGACCTCGGTCGGCAACGCGTTCTTCGTCCTCTCTACGATGATGGTCGGAATTCCGACCGGCATCAAAATCTTCAACTGGCTGGCTACCATGTGGGGCGGCAAAATCCGCTTCGCCACGCCCATGCTTTTTGCCACCGGCTTTCTGTTTCAATTCCTCATCGCCGGCCTCACCGGCATCATGCTCTCCGTCGCGCCATGGGACTGGCAGCTGCACAACTCCTACTTTGTCATCGCCCATTTCCACTATGTGCTGGTCGGCGGCATCGTCTTCTGCATCTTCGCTGCCATCTATTACTGGTATCCCAAGGCCACAGGCCGCATGCTCTCAGAAACGCTCGGGCATTGGCACTTCTGGCTTTTCCTCATCGGCTTCCACATCACGTTTGACACCATGCACTTGGTCGGCATTCTCGGCATGCCGCGCTCCATCTACACCTACGAGGCCGATCGCGGCTGGAACACACTCAACATGATCATCTCCGCCGGCGGAATGATTCAGGGCATCGCCGTCCTCATCTTCGCGTGGAACCTGATCGACTCATTTCTGCACGGCAAGGAGGCCGGCAACGACCCGTGGGACGCGTGGACGCTCGAGTGGTCGACTCCCTCGCCTCCGCCTGCTTATAACTTTGGCGCCGATCCCGTGGTGCGCAGCCGCCGCCCGCTCTGGGACTTGAAGCATCCCAACGACCCGGACTGGAAGTACGAGCAATGAGCGCGATTCAGAACTCGATCCCCATCTTCGCAGACGAAAACTGGCGCCTGCCGTCGCGCGGCCGCGTCGGCATGTTTTCGCTCATCATCGGCGAGTCGGCCATCTTCACCATCTTCGTTGTCGCCTACATTTATTACATCGGCCGCAGCGTCTCCGGGCCCACGCCGCAGATTCTCGACATTCCCATCTTCAATACCGTTTGCCTGCTATCGAGCAGCCTCACCATCTGGCTCGCCGAGCATGCCATTGAGCGCGGCTGCATGCACGCCTTCGCTGCATGGTGGGCGCTCACCATGGCACTGGGTATCGTCTTCATCGCCGGCACGGCACAGGAGTGGACGCGCCTCATTCTTCACGAAGGCCTTACCATCCGCACCAATTTATTCGGCACCACGTTCTATTCGCTCGTTGGCCTGCACGCGACGCACGTCGTGGTTGGCCTCATCATGCTTTCGCTCGTGCTGCTCTTTACGCTTCTCGGCCGCGTTGAGCAACGCCACGCCGAGCGTATTCAGGTGCTCTCGCTTTATTGGCATTTCGTCGATGCGGTCTGGGTCGTCGTCTTCACCGTGGTTTATATCGTGGGCAGGTAACAAATATGCGGAGCATCGGCTTTGCATCAACGCACGACTTCAGTCGCGCCGCGAGACGCAGGAAAATGAGCGCGGCTTTAGCCGCCGAGGGGAAGCGATAGGGAAGGAGCAGTGGCCTTCAGGCCACTGAATCAAACATCGATCGGGAGTGCGGCCTTTAGGCCCGGGTCGATTAATTGGAAAAATGACGACTGAATCACAACCCGGCGATCGGCAAACCGCGACGATCCAGATGCCCGCGCCCACCGCGTGGCCTATCATCCTCGCCTTCGGATGCACGCTGGCCGCAGCGGGCCTCGTCACCAGCGCAGGCATCAGCATTCTGGGCGGCGTCTTTATGCTCGCCGGCTCCATTGGATGGTTCCGCCAGGTCCTGCCGCACGAGCAGCACGAAGAGATCTCCGTTGCCGTGCAGCCGGTCGCCATCGCATCGGCTCGCGCGCTGGTTGATCGCATCCGCCTCAGCCCCGAGCACCGCGCCCGCCTGCCCGTCGAAACCTATCCCGTCGTCAGCGGCATCAAGGGAGGAATCGCCGGCGGCATCGCCATGATCGGCCCCGCGCTCCTCTACGGCCTCATTGCGCAGCACAGCATCTGGTACCCCGTAAATCTTCTCGGCGGAGCCGGTGTCGCACACTGGCAAAACCCCACCACCGCGGAGATTGCCGCCTTTCACTGGCAAAGCCTCTTCATCGCCATTGTCATTCACTCCTTCACGTGCGTGCTGGTCGGCCTGCTTTACGGAGCCATGCTGCCCATGCTGCCGCGCCATCCCATCCTGCTCGGTGGCGTTCTTGCTCCCGTTCTCTGGACAGGCATTCTTCATTCCTTCATGGGAATCATTAATCCCGCGCTCGCTGACCGCATCTCCTGGAGTTGGTTCCTGGTTTCGCAGGTCGCCTACGGCATCACCGCGGGAATCGTCGTTGCGCGCCAGGAGCGCGTGCCCACAGATCAATCCCTGCCCTTTGCCGCGCGCATGGGCATCGAAGCGCCTGGCATGATGCATTCGCGAGCCGATGCCGGGCCCTCGCGCGATAAGGACAAGCCGTGAAGCCGCGCCATCGGTTCCACCTCTTTCCGGTCCTGCTCGCGGCCCTGTCCACCGCGTTCGTTTCCGGTTGCGGACCTGCGCCCGGCCTTCCGCCCGATCCCATTCCGCCGCCCGCTGCCGTCACCGATTTCCGAACGCTCTACAGCCAGAACTGCGCCGCCTGCCACGGAGCGAACGGCCAGAACGGTCCGGCCATCGATCTCGCCAATCCCGAACTCCAGGCGCTGCTCGATGACGCAGCACTGCGCAAGTGGATCTCCGGCGGCATGCCCGGCACCGAAATGCCGGCGTTCGCGCAATCGCAGGGCGGAATGTTGACCGATGCGCAGGTAGACGCGCTCGTGGCTGGAATGCGCCGGCAGTGGTCGCGTCCGAACGCGTTCGACGGCGCCGTGCCGCCTTACTCGCAGTCGCAAACCGCAGATCCACATCGCGGCCAGCTCGCATATCAGGCGCATTGCGCGTCGTGCCACGCGCCTTCGCACAACGAGATCACGGGCCCCAGCTACCTCGCGCTTGTCGGCGACCAGGCGCTCACCGACATCATTGTCGCCGGCCGGCCCGATATCGGCCAGCCCGATTGGCGCAACGACGCTCCGGCGGGCAAAGCCGCCACGTCGCTCACCTCGCAGGATGTTTACGACATCGTTTCGTATCTGGCCAGCCTGCGGAATCCTCCGCAGCAGTCAGCCGCAAATGACGCCCCAGTCCAGTCCGCTCCAGACGGGAGGCAGACCCAATGAGCAACGA
>JASHSG010000297.1 GCA_030040935.1 Acidobacteriaceae bacterium
CCCGGCGATCCGCGCGATACGACGAGCCCGAACGCGATCGTCGCCGATCTGCGAAAGCTCGCGCTCGGCGACGCGCTCTCGCCCGCATCGCGGGGCCTTCTCACCGCGTGGCTCGTGCAATGCAAAACTGGCGGCCAGCGCCTGCGCGCCGGCGTTCCGGCCGATTGGAAGGAAGGCGACAAAACCGGAACAGGACAGCGCGGCACATCGAACGACGTCGCCATCTTCTGGCCGCCCAAACGCGCGCCGATCCTTGTCGCTGCGTTTCTGACGGGCAGCACGCTTGATGATGCGCAGCGCGAAGGAATTCTTGTCGCTGTCGGCAAAATCGTTGCGGGCGCGGTGCGATCGTGAACGCAAGAATTTCGCCCGCGCCCAGTGATAAAATCAATCAGTGCCGGGTCCTACGCGACGTAATCCCGCCAACCCCGCCAGGTCCGGAAGGAAGCAACGGTAACGGGCTCGTACGGGCGCAGTAGGTCACCCGGTACATTTTTACGGCATTTTCCGATTCAACATGGGGTGGCCGAAATTCTGCAGGGTGGATTTTTCACTGCCAAAATCCACTTCACGGCTGCGGCCTCGCCTGATGCTGTTTCGAAAAATGCATTTGCGCTTTCCTAATGCTTTTTGGCCGCGAACCGGTTCCCCACCGGTGCTTTCGCTGCAAGGAGAAATGCGTTGAGCTTGACCGTTCGCCCCATCGTGGGCCGGCGCGCCAAAATTTCGGCGCTCGGAACCTACGTTCCCCCCGCCGTCATCACCAATCAAGACCTCGAAAAAATGGTGGATACCAGCGACCAGTGGATCACCGAGCGCACCGGGATCAAAACCCGCCACAAACTCGCTGCCGGCCTTGGTGTCAGCGATATGTGCACGGAAGCCGCCAGGAGTTGCCTCGCCGCGCGCGGCATCGACGCCTCTGAGGTTGAGGCGATCATCGTCGGCACCGTCACTCCCGATATGATGTTTCCCTCTACAGCCTGCCTCGTGCAGGATAAGATCGGCGCCCGGGGCGCGTGGGGCTTCGACGTCTCCGCCGGCTGCTCCGGATTTGTCTATGCCCTGCAGGTCGGAGCCAAGCTGGTCGAAAGCGGCGCTCACTCCAAAGTCCTCGTCATCGGCGCTGACGCCAATACGCGCATGACCGACTATACCGACCGCGCCACCTGTGTCCTGTTCGGCGATGGCGCGGGCGCTGTGCTCGTCGAGCCGTGCCGGGAGGGCGAGATCGGCTTCATTGATTTTGTCCACGAAATCGACGGCTCCGGCGGCGTCTCGCTCAACCTCAAAGCCGGCGGCAGCCTCCATCCGCCCACCCACGAAACCATCGATAAGAAGTGGCATTACATCTATCAGGACGGCCCCGCCGTCTATAAATTCGCCGTGCGCAAAATGGCCGAAACCACCGTCAAGGTGCTCGAGCGCAACGGCGTCACTGGCGCTGACCTGGGTTGCTTCATCCCCCATCAGGCCAACAAGCGCATCATCATGGCCACCGCTGAGCGCCTCGAGATGCCCGAAGATCGCGTCATTATTAATATCGAAAAGTACGGCAACACCTCTTCGGGCACCATTCCCCTGGCCATGGAGACGGCCATCGAGCAAGGCAAACTTAAGCAGGGCGATCTGGTCCTGCTCGGAGCCATGGGCGCCGGATTCACCGTCGGCGCGGCGCTCCTGCGCTGGGAAATCTGAACCGCAGCCAAAACTGACCACTGTCCCCTGACCCCTGACCCCTGACCCCTGTCCCCTGACCCCTGACCTCTGACCTCTGACCACTGACCACTGTCCACTGTCCACTGATCTCTGATCTCTAATCTCTGATCACTGCCCACTGACCACTGACCACTGTCCCCTGACCACTGTCCACTGATCTCTGACCCCTGATCTCTAATCTCTGATCACTGCCCACCCGCCATCGATCGCTACTTGCTGACTCGCTCGCTCGCTGCATATACTGTGCTCCACGAACGCCGGCTCGCTTTTCCTGCCGGCGCTCGGGATGGGAGGGCGAAATGGACCTGGCGATGACCGCGAAAAAAGGGAAAATCACCAAGGCCTTGCGCGATCAGGCACAGGAAGGAATGGAGCGGATCGGGCGCATTCTCGGCCGCACTGCGCGCGCCAGCTTGACCTTGAGTGCGCAGCGCCATCTCCACATCGTCGAGCTCACGGTTCAGGCCCGTACCCAGAAAATCGCCGCTACCGGCAAAGCCGGCACGCCCAACGCTGCGCTTCGCGAAGCCATGGACCACGCTGAGCATCAGGCCTGTCGCTATCGCGACCGCCGCCTCGTCTCAAAACGGCTGCCCAAAGGCGACAAGGTCCTCACCGCTCCGCCCGTCGCGCGGCCCAAGGCCCGTGTTGAGCCCGGCGTCATCGCTGAGGAAGGGAATTCGATTCGCCTTGCCGGCAAAGCGCGGGCCTCCATTGCGGTTCATTCTTTTCCCGCTCACGCCGCCATCGTCGAGCCGCACATCGTCAAGAGCGGCGAAGCCATCGCGCTCAAGCCCATGACCATCGAGGAAGCTGTCAAGGAAACCGAGTTCCGCGATCGCGATTTGCTCATCTTCCGCACCGTCGCCGGCGACACTTTTGTCCTCCATCGCCGCCGCGACGGCCAAATGGAGCTGGTCGAGCTCCCCTAGACAACCCCCGCTCGATCGCCTCCGCTGCGCTCCGCTCTCTGCTCTCTAATTGCCTGTTTTCAGGACTTTGGTTGCACTCTTTGACCGATTTTGGGTATGGTTCGCTTGTCCTGTGCCGCATACGATTTCAGCTATGGCGACCTCCAGCGCAAGTGCCGGGTCAACGCCGGAAAATCAGCATGGTGAGATTCCGCCTGGCTCCGGGGAGGCCATTGGGTTGAATCTATATAAAAACGCGAACCCCGATGCCCAGCGCGAGGTCCTCGACGTTCTCCCTGTCCTTGTGTTTCTCGAGCGCGCGGGATCGATCCTCTTCGCCAATGCTGAAGCGCGCCTCCTGCTCGGCCTCGCCGAGGATCCCTGGGTCGCTCGCCCCGTCGAGGACGTCTTGTGGGGCCTCTCTGCCGGCACCGCCGAGCCCCGAACCCTGCTCACAGCCACCGAGCGCGCCTATCCCTTCCACGCCACGCTTCGCGACAGCAATGGCCGTCTGATCTCCGTTGAAGGCGCCTACTGCGTTCTCCATCCCGAGCTGCGCGAGGCCGTCATCGTCGCCCTCCCCACCCAGCGCGAGCGCGCTCCTCAATCGCGCCTCATGGAAGACGTGCTCGCCAGCCTTCCTGAAGCCATCGCCATCGAGTATCAGAATCACGTTCTCTACGCCAATCCTGCCTTTACCCGCATGTTTGGATTTACCGCCGAAGAGGCGAGCGGCGGAAGTTTGCGCCGGCTCATCGTGCCCGAGACGCGCCTGAATGAAAATGCGGCGCTGCTCAAGGCCGTCGATGACCACGGCTTCGCGATGGTTGAAACCGTGCGCAGCAACAAGGCCGGCGAGCTCGTCGACGTCAGCCTCCAGGTCGCCCCGCTGCGCGTCGACTCCAGCAGCGTCGGCTACGTCTTCACCTTCCGCGATATCGGCGAGCACAAGGAAACGGAAAAGAAGCTGGAGCACGACGCCATGCACGACGTCCTGACCGGCTTGCCCAACCGCGCCCTCTTTCTTGACCACGTGAACCTCACGCTTAATCGCCGCTTGCGCGATCCCGGCCAGAGCTGCGGCGTTCTTTATCTCGATCTCGACGAGTTCAAGGAGGTCAATGACCGTCTCGGCCACGCCGCCGGCGATGCGCTGCTGGTCGCGGTCGCCGGCCGCCTTCGCGCCTCTCTGCGTCCTCAGGACTCCGCCGCGCGCCTCGGCGGTGACGAGTTTGCGGTTTTGGTCGAGAATATACTTTCTACCAGCGATCTCGAGGTCGTCGCCCGGCGCATCCTTGCCGAGATGGAGCGCCCTTTCGAGATTTTTGGCCGCGACGTCCACGCTGGCGCCAGCATTGGCGCGGCCGTCGCCACCCCCGATCATGCTTCGTCCGATCTTTTAGTCCGCGACGCCGACTTCGCTATGTACCGCGCCAAGCAGGCTGGCGGCGGGCGCTACGAGATCTTCGACAAGCACCTCGAAGTCTCCGTCAACGATCAGCAGGAGCGCGAGCGGGAGCTCCGTTCCGCGGTCAGCAAGCGGCAATTCGCATTCCAGTACCTGCCCATCTACCGCCTCGCGGGCGGCATGCTTGAAGGATTTGAATCGTTTCTCGGCCTGCGCCGCGCCGACGGAACCGTGGATAGCTTCAGCGAACTGCCCGCCGTTGCCGAAGACAACAACCTTTCCATTCTGCTCGCCCGCGAAGCCCTCGATGCCGCCTGCGCCCAGCTGCGCCTCCTGGCCGATCGCTGGCCCGAGCAGGACCTGGTTCTCACCGTCAACCTCACGCGCCGCCAGCTCTATCATCCCGACCTCGTTCCCCATCTCATCAAGGCGCTTGCGGCCAGCGGCGCCGATCCGTCTCGCCTCCTGCTCGAAGCGCCCGAAACCGCGTTCAACGAAGACCCCGACGCTGCCGTCGCCATCTTGCAGCGTTTGGCCGACCGCCAGGTGCGCGTGGCCATCGACGATTTCGGCTCCAGCCTCGCCCCGCTCAATCACCTCGTCCGTCTTCCCGTCGGCATGGTCAAGCTCGCTCCCCGCCTCACCGCCGCGGCGCTCTCACCGGGCCGCCAGTCGGCCGTGCTTGAGTCGCTCATTCGCCTCTGCAATACGCTCGGTCTGCAAATCGTCGCCCAGGGAATCGAAACCCAGCAGCAGCTCGCGGCCCTCTCCCGCATGGGTTGCGCTTTGGGCCAGGGCCCCCTGCTTTCACCCCTTCTCGACGCCGAACGTGCCCTCGCTCTTGCCGAAACCGGCTTCTCGGCATTTGCTCCCGGAATCTGATTCCGTCTCTGCCCATCGCGCGCGCCGCCTGTTCACATTCCTGATTGAACTCCGGTGTAGCATTGAAACCAATGACGCCCCGGAAACCCTCCCGCCGCCCGCCCAAATCGGCCGCGCCGGGCCGCAGGCAAAAACTCGCCCGCCAGCTCATGATCCTCACCGGAATCTCCGGCGCCGGCAAGGCTTCGGCGCTCAAGGCCTTTGAAGATCTGGGATACCACTGCGTCGACAATCTGCCCCTCGAATTGCTTCCGCACTTCGCCGCCTTGGTCGCCAAATCCACCGAGGTCGAGCGTGCCGCCATCGTTGTCGATGTCCGCGAAGGCTCCACTCTCGACCGCCTCCCGCAAATCCTCAAGAGCATCAAAAAACTGCTCCGCGTCCGCGTGGTTTATCTCGACGCCCAGGACGCCGTGCTCGTCCGCCGCTACTCTGAAACCCGCCGCCCCCATCCCCTCGGCCAGTCGGAGACTGTCTGGCGCTCCATCGTCGAGGAGCGCCAGTTGCTCGATCCCATTCGCAACGTCGCCGATACGCTCATTGACACCTCCAACTTCAACGTCCACGAGCTGCGCGCCGACATCCTCGCCCGCTTCGGCCACGAAAAGGAAGCCAAGCGCCTGCTCGTCTCCTGCCTCAGCTTTGGCTTCAAAAATGGCGTCCCCCTCGACGCTGACATGGTCTTCGATGTGCGCTTCCTTCCCAATCCGCACTTCGTTCCCGAATTCCGCAAGAAAACCGGCCTTGATCCCAAAGTCGCAGCCTACGTTCGCGGTTTCCCGCAAACCAGGAAATTTCTCGATCGCGTAACCAAGCTCATGCTCTACCTGCTCCCGCATTATGTCGACGAAGGCAAAAGCTACCTCACCATCGCTTTCGGCTGCACCGGCGGCCAGCATCGCAGCGTCATGATGGCCGAGGAACTCGCCCGGCGTCTCCGCAAGGCCGGCTACCAGGTCAAGGCCCTCCATCGCGACATCGTCCGCTAACCCCGGCCGTCTCTCTTATCTCTTATCTCTTTCCCCAATCTCACCGCGCTCCCAGCCCATCCAGCCACCGGCTCAACGCGTCCTCTCTCTGCTTGTACTCGTCCGCTTCGGGATTCACCCACACCAGCATCTTCGGCGCCGCGATCTTCCTGTAGGCATCCGGCTCCGCGCCTGCCGCATCCGCCCGCTCCAGCCACAGCACCGGAACCCGCACCGCTCCAGCCGCCGCGTTTAGATCGTAGCGATCCCGCACCAGCAGTCGCGCTGGAACCAGGCGCGCCCGCGCATCGTTGAAAATCGCCGCCGTCGCATTGGCCGTCGGCGCATCCACAATCACCCCCGCCAGCTCCGCATGCTTGGCTGCGACCTCCAGCGCCAGGTTTGCGCCCAGTCCCTCGCCGCCCAGCACAATCGATCCCGCGCTTATCTGCCGCGTTCCCGTCAGGTAATCGATCGCCCACTCTGCGTCCTCAACCAGGCTCTGCTCGCTCGGCCTCGCAAACTGGCTCTCTCCATAGCCGCGATAGTCGAAAGCCAGCACGTTTGCGCCCGCCTCATTGAGCGCAGCCAGCGCGTCCACCGTGTCTCCCATGTTGCCGTCCCGCCCGTCGAGATAAACCACCGTGAGCCGGCCCATGCGGCCGCCCCGCGCCGCCGGAATCCACCACCCCTTCAGTCGCGGCGCGCCCGTGTCTGTCGCAGCGAACGCCACCGCATCGAAAGCCAACCCTGCGCTGGCCGGCGTTCTCGCGATCGCCGCCGACGGATGGTAGAGCAACTCCCAGCTCCCCTGCCAGAAAAGCAGGCACAGCGCCAGCCAGCCGCAAATGGCCGCGGCCGCAAGCGCTCCGCACACCGCCGTCAGCAGCCATCGCCCCGAAACCAGCTTTGTCTCCCCGCCGGCCTCTCTGCCGTGCGCGTTTTGTTTGCCGCTCGCGCCCGGCTTGTCGCCGCGCTCCACCGGCTTTCGCTGCGCAATCTGTAACTGGGTTTTCTTTCGCGGCATGGTTGCGAATCTCTGTTCACCCGCTCCAATCTGCGGAACCACTTCCATCGTAATCGCCGCTGCCCGCCACGCTGCGCCTCGCACTCCGGTGTATATTTCTCCTTGGTGTAAACGAGTTCATAACCGGGAACGCGATCCTCATGGCTGCTCCAGCTTCGCAACCGCCGATTCCTCGCGAGAACGAGGTTCTCCTCATTACCGGCGGCGATCTCCGCCTCTCCGCCAACCAGGTCTGCTGGCCCGCGCAGCGCGACATGGAAGCCAAACTCGCCGCCGCCTTCGCGCAAAAGGGCCTCCAGCTCGTTCGTGCCCATTCCTTCGACGAAAAGCTGGGCCACGGCTTCATCTCCTCCCAGCGCCAGGGCATGGATGTCTTCATGAAGATTCATCCCCGGGCCCGCCTCGTCTTTGCCACTGCCGCCTGGCAATACAGCCATCATGTTCTCGCCGGCCTCCGCTCGCATCAGGGGCCCATCCTCACGGTCGCCAACTGGTCGGGCCAGTGGCCGGGGCTCGTCGGCCTGCTCAATCTCAACGGCTCTCTCGTCAAGGCAGGCAAGCCCTTCTCTTCCATCTGGAGCGCCGGCTTCACCGACGCTTTCTTCCGGAACGCTCTCGAGGAATGGCTCCGCTCGGGGTCCATCACCCACGATATTTCCCACGTTCATCCCCTCGACAAAAGCCGGCTCCCCGCCCCCAGTGCGCGCTTGGGCGCCGAGCTCGCCGCCGGTCTCAAGCATCGCAAGGCCATCATGGGCGTCTTCGATGAAGGCTGCATGGGAATGTACAACGCCATCATTGACGACGAGCTTCTCAATCCCGCGGGCATCTTCAAAGAGCGCCTGAGCCAGTCGGCTCTGGTCGCCAGAATGCGCACCGTCACCGATGCTGAAGCACAGGCCGTCTATCGGTGGCTCGTCTCCAAAGGCGTCAAATTCGCCTTCGGCAGCGACGCCGCTGCGGAGCTCACCCTCCCTCAGGTGCTCGATCAGTGCCGCATGTATGTCGCTGCCGTCCGCATCGCTCACGAGTTCGGTTGCGATGCAATCGGCATTCAGTATCAGCAGGGTCTTAAGGATATGGTTCCCGCATCCGACCTCGCCGAGGGCTTGCTCAACAACTCCGACCGCCCTCCCGTCTTCGCCGAAGGCACAAACGCCGAGCTCTATCCCGGCATCCCGCTCCCCCACTTCAACGAGGTCGACGAATGTGCAGGCGTTGACGCGCTCGTCACCAATCTTTGTTGGAAGGCGCTCGGCCTCGATCCCTCAACCACGCTCCACGACGTGCGCTGGGGCGAGCACTACAAAGGCCCCTCCGCAAAAATTCCCAACTCCCCCGCCAACCGCGCGGGCGCCCCCGGTTTCGCTCTTGAAACCGGGGAGTCTACCTCCGCCGGCCCCGCCCCCGAACACATCGACGCCTTTGTCTGGGTGTTTCAAATCTCCGGCGCCGCTCCTGCCAATCACTTCGTCGGCGGCTATGCCGGAGCCGTCAGCGAGCGCCAGCCGCCCATGTACTTCCCCCTCGGCGGCGGAACCCTCAAGGGCATCGGCAAGCCCGGCCACATCGTCTGGTCCCGCGTCTTCGTCGAAGGTGGCGCTCTACACGCCGACCTCGGGCGCGCCACCGTCGTCAGCCTGCCCGCCGAAGAAACCGAGCGCCGCTGGCGCGAAACCACCATCCCATGGCCCATCGTCCACGTCATCCTCCACGGCGTCAGCCGCGATCAGATGATGGCTCGCCATCGCGCCAACCACGTCAACGTGGCCTATGCGCCGTCCGCCCAGGCCGCCGACAGTGCCCTTGCCGCCAAAGCCGCCATGCTCGCCGAGCTCGGCCTCCAGGTGCACCTCTGCGGCGTCACGCAATAACTTTCGCTCAGCTCGCACCGCCGATTGTTCATCCTGAAACTCGATGCATAGCAGAGAGTCTTTTGCGCAACCCCATGCCGTTCCGGCACGCACGAGCTGAAGGCTCCCTCTTCACCCCCGCATCTCCTCAGCCGTAACCGCCGCCATCTCTTGCGCCGCCGGAATGATTCCCATCTCCTCGTAGATCGGCCGCACCACGCTCCTCAGCGCGCGCAGTTGCGTCATGAACCACGCCGCTCCCGCCACCACTGCCAGCCCATTCAGAATCACCGTCCATTGCGCGCCCTGGAGCACCATTCCCCCCGCGAGCCACATCGGCGTCGGCCGGATCGCATGCGCCAGCCCTCCCGCCAGCAGGCTCCCGAAAGGCGCCATCCCCATGAAGGCCATCGTGTAATAGCTCATCACCCGCCCGCGCTTGCTTTCATCCGTCAGCGTCTGGATGATCGTGTTGCTTGCCGCCATCCCCTGCATCATTCCCGCGCCCGCCACCATCACGGTCAGCATCGATAGCCAGTAAACGTGCGACAGCCCGAACCCGATCAGCCCCAGTCCAAAAACAGCCGCCGCAACCGGAATCATCCGGATCAGTCCCCGCACGCTCTTGCGCATCGCCAGCGACAGCGCCGAAATCAGCGCGCCCACGCCCATCGCTCCCATCAGGAACCCCAGCGTGTGCGGCCCGCCCTTGAGCACCCGCGCCGCAAATATCGGCATCAGCACCACAAACGGCATCCCCATCAGGCTCACCACCGCAAACAGCAAAAGAATCGTGCGGATGGGCAGAAAATCCGCAACATAACTCCATCCCTCCTTCAGTTCCGTCAGCAGCGATGTCGCCGCCCGGCGCACCGTCCCTGCATTCAGCCGCATCATCACGAGCGACGCAATCACCGCAATGTAGCTGATCCCATCCACCAGAAAGCACCACGCCTCGCTGGTCGCCGCTATCAATAATCCGGCCAGCGACGGCCCGATCAGCCGCGCCACGTTCACCATCGACGAGTTGATCGCGATCGCGTTGCCCAGGTCCGCCCGGTCGCCCACCATCTCCACCATGAACGCCTGCCGCCCCGGCATGTCGAATGCGTTGACGATGCCCTGCATCACGCTCAATGCCAGAATCCACCGCACCGTGATGAGACCGGAAAATGTGAGCGCCGCCAGCGCGAACGACTGAACCATGGCCAGCGTCTGCGTCCACACCAGCACCTGCCTGCGGTTGAGCCGGTCAACCCATACCCCCGCCAAAGGCGCGAACAGAAATGTCGGAATCTGGCCCGCGAAGCTCACCGTGCCCAGCAGCAGCGCCGATCCCGTCAGCCGGTACACCAGCCACGAAGTCGCAATGCGCGTCATCCACGTGCCGATCAGTGATATGGTTTGTCCGCCGAAAAATAATCTGAAATTGCGATGCCTCAGCGCCCGCCACGCGCGAGATGCCCCGCTCAACTCACGCGCCTCGGCGCGCCTCTCGCCCTCTGCGTCCAGATCTCCGGCCGTCGCAGGGCCGCGCTGCGCCCCGACCCGCCCCGCATCCCGCCCCGCGTCGCTCACGCTTCTGCTGCCGCCGCGGCAATCGCTTCCACTGCCGCCAGGTTCTGCATCAGTTCCGCGGGCACGTGGTGCCGCCGCATCAAATATTCGGCGGAGTTATACGAGATCCACGCTCTCCCCTCCGCGTCTTCCCACACCAGAATCTTTAGCGGCAAATCAATTGCGATTGTCGGCGCCGCCAGCATCACCGGCGTCCCCGCCTTCGGGCTGCCAAAAATCGCGAGCTTCGTCGGCCGCATCCTCATGCCCGCTCTTTCCGCCTCGCCGCTGTGGTCCACCAGCGCAAAAAGAGTCACGCCCTTCGCTGCCAGCGTGTCGCGAATCCTCTCTACCGTCTGATCCACTGAGTGATGGCTGGGGATATCGACAATTCCGTCCGCACTCATATCGATAGAATACGTGAGCCGCACCCCAAGGATTTGCGGTTGCTTCCGCGCTCTTCACTTCGCACGAAACCGGGTGCCCCGCCCAAGCTTGCTTGGGCGGGATCGCACGAACCCTCAACTCAACCTTGTCATCCTGAGCGGAGCCCGCTTTGAGCGGGCGCAGTCGAAGCATCTGCGGTTGCTTTCCCGCTCTCCACCCTCCGCCGCCTTTGCTCTGTATCAGGGCATCGCTTCTGCGATGCCGAAACGTCCGCCGCAAGAAACTGTCGGGCTTTAGCCCCTGATCGCACGAACCGCGCACACACCATCGGAGGGAGCAGGGGCCTTCAGGCCCCTGAATGCGTTGCGAACTGCCAACTACGAACTATGAACTAACCACTGACCCCTGACCCCTGAAACCTGAGCCCTGTCTTCCGTAGGCCTTCAGGCCCGGAAAAAACCCAAACCCGAACCTCACCCCACCCGCTCAATCTCTACTTGCTCCAGCACCACCGGCTTGTGCGGCTTGTCCTGCCCATTTCGCGGAACCTTTGAAATCCTGGTCACCACGTCCTCGCCTTCCACCACTTCGCCGAAAATCGTGTGATTGCCGGTGAGCCACGGCGTAGCCGCCACCGTAATAAAAAACTGGCTGCCATTCGTATTCGGGCCCGCGTTCGCCATCGCCAGCTTGCC
>JASHSG010000298.1 GCA_030040935.1 Acidobacteriaceae bacterium
TTGATGAGGCCGGTGGCCGCACGGAACCCGCCGTAGGGCTGAATGACCGGCTCGATGTCTCTCCAGGTAAGGATGCCGCGCTCCGTCGGCACGGCGCGAATCAGGCAGCCGGAAAAAACCGCTGTCGTCGCCATTTCGTAGTCGAGAATGTGCGCGCGCGATTCGGCGATCACCTCCTGGCCGGGCTGCGTCAGCGTTCGAATCGCAACCTGGTTGCCCATGGTGCCGGTGGGCAAAAACAGCGCCGCCTCGCGCCCAAACATCTCGGCCGCGCGCCTCTCCAGCAGGTTAACTGTGGGGTCCTCACCGTACACGTCGTCGCCCACTTCGGCCGCGGCCATTGCCGCGCGCATCTCCAGCGTCGGCTTGGTCACGGTATCCGAACGTAGATCAATCACTCTCATCAAATGTGCTTCTCAGTATTCTTTCAGTGCCGCTGGCATCGCGAACGCCGCTTGCACCGCTGTCCCCGGTTCCCTGCCCCTATGGGATCTCCTTCATGGGCAGCTCCATCACCGGCGTGCGCTTGCCGTCTTTCTCCGCATACGCCCACAGCCCATGAAAGTTGGCGCGAATATCGGGATGCGCCTTCAAAAACGTGCTCATCACTGCGGTCGCCTCCGTCCGCAGCGCGGCCGCATCGGTCACGCCCGTCGAATCGTATGCCACTCCGAGATCGGCCTCGTGCAGCGAGGCATCGAGCGCGACTGCGTTAATTTTCCACGTGCGGTCGCCGTCGGCGAGCGTTAACGGAAGCTGGCTCGCCGGCGCCGGAGAAATATCCGACTGCTCCTTTTCGAGCTTCTCGAGGTTCGGCGAAGTCAGAATGTCCACCGGCAGAAGCAGGTAACGCGCCACGTCGTAGCTGAACCACGCGCTCCACGGTTCCGACCTGGCCAGCTCCCGCGCGCGCTGCCAGTACCACACGCCGTCGTGCCCGTCGAAATCTCCCGGCCGCACCGTAAGCCCCGCCAGCTTCCACTGCGTCGCGGCGCCATCCCAGGCCAGAACCAGTCCCATTTGACCTGCCAGCGGCGCGCCCGCCGCATCGGCCAGCACCACCGCGTACCGGCCGGGAGGCAGGGCATTCATGGTGATACTGATGGTCAGCGAGCCTGCCGCATTGGAGCAGAAAAACTGCGTGTCCTCGGTCGCGGTCTGGTCGCTCGCGTCCAGCAGATACACATCGCGCAACTTGATCTGGCCGCCTTTAACCAGCGGCGCCGCCTGTTCCACGGTGGCGCGAATCCCGTCCCACTCTGAAGCCTCCTGGGGCAGCAGATTCGCCTGCAGCGCGTTGAAATCCTGCGCCAGAACCGCCGCCGCCACTCGTCCCGCCGCCGCCGACAGCGCATCCCGGTCCAGCGAGCCCAGTTCGGCCTGCGCGGTGCAGCTTGTGGCATGGCTTGCCATTGGCGCCAGCAGCAAAGTTGACGCCATCAGAACTCTCCGTGCAATGCGCATTCCCGCCAGGATCCTCTCTTTTCCAGGTTTCCTTTTCGCTCGCTCTTTCGAGCGTCCAACGGCCACTGCTAGTCTAGTACAGTAGAGCAGCAGCCGAGCGCGCCGGCCCGCATGGTCCCTCGCGTTCAGGTTCTCCGGTCAAAGCGGCGATCACTCCGCTGCGAGTTGCTCTTGGATAGACTCTGAAGAAGGCGATTCCGATGCGTTCACAGCCATCGCCGCATGCGAAATCTCCGCGCCCGCTCGCCGCTCCTCCGCGACCGTGCCAAGCCTCGTGCCGGCGCCCCGCTTCCCTGTTCGCATTCGGTGCACTCTCGGCGGTGTTATTGCTTTCGTCCGGCACGTCGCGCGCAGCCCAGGCCAACCCAGCACCGGCTCCAGCTTCTGCGCCCGCACCAAGGCACCTCCACCCGCGCAAAAATCTCACCACGGCCACGCCTGCGCCCCAGCCAGCACCGCCTCCCGCTCCCGTCGTGCCCCCTCCCCCCGATTGGCCCAAAGACCACCCAGCCGCCCCGCCAACTGTCGTCTTTAACAGCCGCGGCCTGCTCATCGTCGCTTCTAATTCGAGCCTCGACCAGATCCTCAATGAAGTTGCGATGGATACTGGCGCCATTGTGGAGGGAATCGGCACGGACCAGCGGATCTTCGGCAGCTATGGGCCCGGCCCGGCGCGCGATGTGATCACGCAGCTCCTTGATGGCTCCGGATACGACGTCCTGATGATCGGCGATCGCGGCCAGGGCACTCCGCGCCGCATCGTTCTGACGGCGCAGTCGGGAAGCTCTGTCGCACAGAACTCCGCAAATAGGCCTCCTTCCTCGCCCACCATTGAAGACACCGAGGCGGACCAGCCGGCTCCGGAACCCGAAGCCGAGGAGCCGCCGCCGTCGCCCGCGCCAGCCGCCTCCGGCTCTCCCGTTCCCGTGCGCTCTCCTCAGCAAATGCTCGAAGAAATGCAGCAACAACGCCCGCAGCAGCCAAACGCGCCGCAGAATCCGCAAAACTGATGAGAGCCGTCATTTTGCAGTCGCAACCAGAATGCGCTCGACACGAATCGCAATCCTGCCGGTAGGCTGAATAACCAGAGGGAGATTCCTGTGCGGTCGATTATTCTTGTCTCGTTGCCGACCAGGTCTCTCAACCTGTTTGGCGGCTTTCTTGGACGAGGACGAGCGACTCAAAAGAGTGAATGTGCGCCCATGGGATGGCCTTCGCGACGAGCGGATCTCGAAGTGATCCGAATATCTCCAGTCCGCATCGACAGGACCCTTCGATCGAGATAAAAGGGGCATTTCAATGAGAAGATTCTGCGTTCTAACTGCAGTTGTGCTTGCTGCCGGCCTTTGTTGGGGTCAAATGTCCGATAGCTTCGTACTGATCAAAGGTGGCGCCTTCAAAAACACGAAATCTAACTACTATCGGAAGGGCGTAACCATATCGAGCTTCTATATTGCCAAAAATGAAGTAACTCAAACAGAGTGGGTCGAGGTGATGGGAAGCAATCCCTCGAAATTCATTGGCGGCAATCTGCCGGTGGAGATGGTGAGTTGGTACGACGCCGTTGATTACTGTAATAAAAGAAGCATAAAAGACGGGCTGAGGCCGTATTACAACATAGACAAAACAAAGAAGGACCCAAATAATCTGCCGGACCCTAAGTTCGGCGACCTCGATAACATCAAATGGACAGTAACGATCAATGCCCGGGCGAACGGCTACCGCTTGCCCACTGAAGCCGAGTGGGAGTATGCCGCGGGCGGAGGTCAGGCCAGCAAGAGTTACACATACAGCGGAAGCAATGACGTAGATGAGGTTGCATGGTACTGGAGAAACGCCGGAGATATAAACCTGACGGGATTTTGGACCTGGGCCGAGATACAACAGAACCACGATAAGCCGCATCCGGTCGGAGAAAAGAAACCCAATGAGTTGGGCCTCTACGACATGTCGGGCAATGTAAGAGAGTGGTGCTGGGACTGGTACGGCGACAATTTGCCGGCGAATGGCGTTGACCCCAAAGGAAATCAAAGCGGCTTTGGCCGCGTTTGGAGGGGTGGTGGCTGGATCGGCGACGCCCCTTTCACCGAGTCGGCCTTCCGCGGCCGCCTGGCTGCCAATGGCACGGGCCCGGACCAGGGTCTTCGCCTTTGTCGCAGCAAGTAAGGCGCAACCTGCCGGATCCTGCCCCTTACAGGATGCGCGCGGCTTCGGTCTGAGCCTTCCCCGGCGCCGGCGCCTTCCGCGGCTTCATGATTGCAAAACACGCGCGCAGTATGGCATAGGCGGCAAGAATGCCAAAGGCCATCGCGCCCATCGCGGCGCAAATCAACATCCCCAGATTCAACAAATCCGCCATTCCAACCACCTTGGGCCGCTTTGGGGATGAATGCGATCGCTTTCTCTAACTTGCGTTTCGCGCCGCCAACCAGTGCTCCGCAGCCTATGCTCTCGTCTATGCGATTGTCGCAGAAGATTCGCTGCGTTGACCCTGGTTTCTGTTGGCAAATAGAATACCCCTAGAGTGTTGTCCTTAAGCCAACAGCCTGCAATACTCGAAGCACCAAAGTACCCCCCGTCTTTCGAAATCTTCCATGCCCATTACTCACATCTCGGTGCGAGGGGCGCGCCAGCATAACCTGCGCGACATCAGCGTGCGCATTCCCCGCAATACGCTTACCGTCGTCACCGGTCTCTCCGGCTCGGGAAAAAGCTCACTCGCCTTTGACACCATCTATGCCGAAGGCCAGCGCCGCTATGTCGAGACTCTCTCGGCGTATGCGCGCCAGTTCCTCGATCAGATCGAGCGCCCCGACGTGGACTCCATCGAGGGTCTCAGCCCCGCCATTTCCATCGAGCAAAAAACCACCAGCCGCAGTCCTCGCTCCACGGTCGGAACCATCACTGAGATCTACGATTATCTCCGCCTTCTTTACGCCTCGGTCGGCATGCCTCACTGTCCCAATTGCGGCCGCCCAATCGCCCGCCAGACCGCCGATCAGATCGTCCAGCGCATCATCGAACTGGGTCGCGGAGAGCGCGCAACGGTGATGGCGCCCATCGTGCGTGGCCGAAAGGGCGAGTTTAAGGAATTGCTCGATCAGATTGATCAGCAAGGATTTCGCGCACGCATCGATGGCGAGGTCTACGACCTTTCTGAACCGCCCGCCCTCGACAAACGCAAGAACCATACCATCGAAGCCATTGTTGATCGCGTCCTTCTCAAGCCCGAGCCCGCCTCATCCCTGTCGACGGCCTCATCGTCGGCAAGGGTGGGAAGCAACGAGTCCAGGACCCCTGCCGCCCCTGGAAAAGCATCCGTCGAAAAGCGCCTCGAACAAGCTGTCGCCAAAGCTCTCCAGCTCGCCAACGGCCTCGTCCTTGTCGGCTTCAGCGTCGGCGATGAGCAGCTGTTCTCGTCTTCGATGGCCTGCCCCGACTGCGGCCTCGACGTGCCCAAACTCGAGCCGCGCAGCTTTTCCTTTAACTCGGCCTTCGGCGCATGCCCCAACTGCCACGGCTTGGGTTCTCTGTACGACTTCGATCCCGCCAAGGTGATCATCGACTGGTCCAAGCCGCTGCTCGATGGCGGCCTCGGCCCCGGGTCGTCTTCGCAATACCTCATCAAGCTCATACAGCTCGCCGCCGACCGCTACAAGATTGACCTCAAGGTGCCCTTCGAAGATCTCCCGCCCAAACAGCAGCACATCCTCGTCTACGGGCCGCCCAAAGGCGAAGCCCCTCGCACCGGCTTCCACGGCATCCTCGCCTACCTCCGCGACAATATCGAAGAAGCGCGCAGCGAAGGTTATCGCGAATACATGATGAGCTTCATGTCGGCCGCGCCCTGCCCCGTCTGCCGCGGCAGGCGCCTGCGTCCTGAGTCCCTGGCCGTCAAAGTCGGCGGCCTCTCCATCGCCGACTTCACCGCCCTGCCGCTCAACCGCGCCCTTTCGGCGGCCATCAATCTCAAATTCACTGAGCGCGAAGCCCTGATCGCCGAGCGCATTCGCCGCGAGATCGCCGAGCGGCTCGAGTTCCTGTGCGCCGTCGGCCTCAACTATCTTTCCCTCAACCGCAGCGCCGCCACTCTTTCCGGCGGCGAGGGCCAGCGCATTCGCCTCGCCACCCAGATTGGATCGCGCCTGCGCGGCGTGCTCTACGTGCTCGACGAACCCTCCATCGGCCTGCATCAGCGCGACAATAATCGCCTCATTCAGGCCCTCGAACAGCTCCGCGACCTCGGCAACACTGTCCTCGTCGTCGAGCACGACGAAGAGACCATTCGCCACGCCGATTTTGTCCTCGATCTCGGCCCCGGCGCGGGGCGGCTGGGCGGGAACGTCGTCGCCGAAGGCACGCCCGACCAGATTATGGCCTCGCCCGCGTCGCTCACCGGCCGCTACTTGAGCGGCGCTGTCACCATGCTGCAGCGCGCCAGGCCCCGTCCGCTCACCGGCAAGTGGCTCTCCATCGCCGGCGCGCGCGAGCACAATCTGCATGACCTCAACCTGCGCATTCCCCTTGGCCTCATGACCGTTGTCACCGGCGTCAGCGGCAGTGGCAAAAGCACGCTGGTCAACGACATTCTCTACCGCTCTCTTGCCAAAACCATCTACGGCTCGCGCGAGGAGCCTGGAGCGCACGATGGCCTCGCCGGCGCCGAACAGATCGACAAAGTCGTTCGCATCGATCAATCGCCTATTGGCCGCACCCCGCGCTCGAACCCGGCCACCTACACCCAGGTCTTTTCGCCCATCCGCGATTTGTTTGCCATGCTGCCGGAAGCGCGCGAGCGCGGCTACAAGCCCGGGCGCTTCAGCTTCAATGTTCCGGGCGGCCGCTGCGAGGCCTGCCAGGGCGACGGCCAGCGCCGCATCGAAATGAACTTCATGCCCGACGTCTACGTGCAGTGCGAAGTCTGCAACGGCCGCCGCTACAACCAGGAAACGCTGGCCGTCAAATTTCACGGTCACTCCATTGCCGACGTCCTCGACCTCACCATTGAAGACGCCCTGCCTCTGCTCGCCGATGTGCCGCAAGTGCGCCAGAAGCTGCAAACCCTGGTTGACGTCGGCCTCGGCTACGTGCACCTGGGCCAAAGCGCAACCACCTTGTCCGGCGGCGAGGCGCAGCGCATGAAGCTGGCCCGCGAGCTCTCGAAGCGACAAACCGGCAAGACCCTTTACCTCCTTGACGAGCCCACCACCGGCCTGCACTTTGACGATGTGCGCAAGCTGCTTGAAGTCCTGCACCGGCTCGTCGATCTGGGCAATTCCGTCGTCATCATCGAGCACAACCTCGACGTCATCCGCAACGCCGATTGGGTCATCGATCTCGGCCCCGAAGGCGGCGAAGATGGCGGCCGCCTGGTCGGCGAGGGACGCCCCGCAAAGATCGCCGCTATCCCCGGCTCTTATACCGGCCAGTTCCTCAGGCGCTATTACAAATTCTCCAACGGCCGCCTCGCGCCCGCCGACCCGGATGAAGACCTCGCGCTGGCTTCAAATTCCAACGGCGACAAACTCAGCACGACCGCATCGCAGTCGATCCGCATCGAACCTCAACCCGAACAGCGGACCAGCGGCAAACGCGGGCGGGGAAACCATCTAGCGGCAGTCACCCCACGCAAAAGATCGCCGGTGCGCCAATGACCAATCTTCCCGAAGACGAATTGCGTGAGCCCGCGGTCCTGCCCGCTTGCGGCCCCGCGAGTAGCGCGTCTGAACCGGCTCGCGACAGCGGCCAAGAACAGTTCTCTGAATTCTCTCCCGGCGAAACTTCGCCGCCCGCGCTGGCGCAGACCGCGTCTGAACCGCCCTTCGCACCCCGCCCGCCGGAGGACGCGCCGCCTGTCGCCGCGCCCGTCTTTGAGCCGCCGCTCTTTCATTCCTTTGCCGCGGCTCCCGTCCGTCCCCCGGTGCGCATTCCGCACCTCGGCCACCTCGGCGTGTTGATGGCGATTGGCGTAGTCGGCGCAGCTTCCACCGGCGTGCTCTTTCTCGTTGCCGGGCGCATGCAGCTCTTTGGCTTGAGCCTCTCCACCCAATCCGCCGCAACCAGCGTCCCGCTCATCCTTTCCAGCGAGGCCGTGCTCTACTTCATCACATTCGCCATCAGTTTCCTTGTTTTCCCTCTCTTTTGGCATGAGCCATTCTTCACCGGACTGCATTGGCGCGGTGTGGCAGCCCGCAAGCGACTCTGGCCCCTCGCCGCAACCGCCCTGGGCTGCGCCGGACTCGCGGCGCTCGACGAAGTTCTTATGCCCGGCCCCACCAACGCCCCCATCGAAAAAATGTTCAGCGCTCCGGAAGCGGCCTGGCTCATGTTCGCCTTCGGCACCACCATCGCGCCTTTTTTTGAGGAAATGTTCTTCCGCGGCTTTCTTTTACCCGCATTGTCGACTGCGTGGGACTGGATGGTTGAGCGAATCGCTCGTACGCCTGCGCCTTCACTTGACTCGAACGGCCACCCGCAGTGGTCCTTCCCCGCCATGGCCGTCGCCTCCGTTCTCACCAGCATTCCTTTCGCCCTTCTTCATGTCGAGCAGCAGGGCCATTCGCTGGGACCGTTTCTACTGCTCATTGTGATCAGCCTCGTCCTCTGCGCGGTGCGCCTCAAAACCCGATCTCTCGCCGCCAGCACGCTGGTGCATGCCCTCTACAACTTCATCATTTTTTCGCTGGCCCTGGCTGGAACCGGCGGCTTCCGCCACTTCGACAAAATGTAGGATCAAGACAAGTCCGGTGATGAATCCGGCTGCAGAATTCTTCGACGCGCATGTGCGGCCCTGTGCGGTTTGGATTTGGCTGAATCGGCTGCTCGCGCCGCTGATCGTGATTCCAGTGGCCGCGCTGCTCTCCCAGTTCGGCGCGGGCTTTTGGCTGCTCCTTGGCCGCCGTCTCGCACCGCGGACGCGATCGTTTTGGCTTATTGTTCGGGAATCATCTGGGCAATTGCCGCCGAGTTTGTGTTGAAGCAGGTCTTCGCCCGTGGATCGGTCGGCCCCACCTGTCTCATCAACCATCTTTACGGCTTCAGGCTTCTCCACGCAGGCACCGGTTGGGAGTCCTTTCCTTCAGGAACTGCGGCGATTGCTCTTGCCATTGTCGCCATTACGTGGCTTCGGTTCCCGCGCTGGCGCCTGGTTGTCTCAATCCCTGCCGGCCTCGCGTGTGTGGGAGTCGTAGTGACGAATGGCCATTGGCTGTCGGATGTGATTGCGGGAGCATTTCTGGGCGTCTTGATTGGCTGGATGAGCGTTGACATTACCAGACCAGCGGAAGTTCGATCGATATCGCAGCAGCGCTGCGCCGCATTCACTCAGCAGGACGGATCAGAGCCCCGTCACCTTTGCCCCAGCCGCTACAATCAAATCCGATGACCGATTCGACTCACAGGCAGCAACTGCTCGAATTGTTGGCCCGCACCAGCTTCAAGCTCGGCCACTTCAAACTTTCTTCCGGCGGCACCAGCGATTACTACATCGATTGCCGGACCACGACTCTGCATGCCGAAGGCGGCCGGCTCACGGGGCACGCCATTCTCGATCTGCTCGAGGCCAACAAGATCAATGCAGAAGCCGTGGGCGGTCTGACCATGGGCGCCGACCCCATCGTCTCGAATGTCGCCACCGCCAGCGCCTGGCGCGCGCTCTCGCACCCTAACGCGCCGCTGCTCCATGGCTTCCTGGTGCGCAAGGCCGAAAAAGCTCACGGCACGGGCCGTCGCATTGAGGGCTTCTGCCGCGAAGGCGCCCGCGTCGTGATCGTCGACGACGTCTGCACCACCGGCGCCTCAACCATCGCCGCCATTGAGGCCGCGCAGGAAGCCGGCATGATCGTCACCGCGGTGGTTTCCATTGTCGAGCGCGAAGAAGCAGGCGGCCGGCCCGCCGTCGAAACTGCCGCCAACGCCCGCGCCTTCAATAACGATTCCTTCTGGCAAGCCCAGAAACATGTCCCGTTCCTGCGCCTCTTCACGGCCGGTGAAATCCGCGCCGAGCATCTGGCGCAGCTCTCGGCGTCGGGATCATGATCGACCCTCAGGAAACACAAAGGGCAGACCCTTGGAGGCCTGCCCTTCAAGCAAGAGACAGATCGAGGGAAACCGCAAACGCCTTACTCGGGAACCGGTGACGAGGTAACCTGGCCGTCGGGCGTGCTGGACTGTCCGGTGGTGGTTGGCGCCTGGCTCTGTGCTTCGCCGCTCATGTTCGAGAGCAGCTGCACCTGCACACGCCGGTTCTCCTTCCGCCCCGCTGCCGTGTCGTTCGACGCCACATACTGGTCCTTGCCAATTCCGATCAGATAGAAGCGGTGCGGCGCAACGCCGTATTTCGCCGCCAGGTATTGCACCACCGCATCCGCCCGGCGCTGGCTCAGGTCATAGTTGTACTGTGCAGGCCCCGTCGAATCCGTCCCACCCGTCACTTCCAGAATGTAGCTCTTGGCTGAACCCAACTGGCCGGCAAAGTTGTCCAGTTGCGACTTGTCATCGTCGGTCAGCGCAGCCTTGTCGAATCCGAAGGTGACTGAAACTGTGGCCACCTGCCTATAGTTATCCAGCCCCTTCACCACGCTGTCCAGCGTGTCGGCGCGGTGCGCCACATCGTTCGCTGCCATGTCCGCCGCGCTCGCCGTCTGGCTCGCGGTTTGCGCATTGCTCTCGGCTCTATCGGCTGCGCCTTGCGCATTCGCGATTCCCGCCATCGCGCGGTCGTTCACATCATGAATCTGCCGGTTGTTGTCCGCGGTCTTCTGTTCCAGTTGGTCGGTGTGTTCAATCAGCGGAGTGGTCTGAGTCCGCACATAATTCTTCGTGGCACATCCAGCAACTCCAAATGCCATCAACGCCGCTGCCGTCAACGCAAATCCAAATCGCTTCATCGTCATGCTCCTCACCTCTTCATCCCCAGCCGGCGCTCTTGCGCTCTTCCCCTGGGAAGGACTCTCGTCCCGCTGTTTGCAATTGCACGCCGCCGTCCAATCAGATAGCGCAACGCAACAGACTCATTAATAACGATATATCGAGGAACCTGTTCAATTCTGGACCACCCCTGAACCATGTAATTTTTACCCGCGCCGGTAAGCTTTGCCCGTCCATTATCGATCCAGCTAAATCCTCCGCCTCACGGCGCTTAGCCAATCGTCCTCATCGATTCTCGCTATTCTAAAAGCTGGTCTGCTCCGCGCCCGGCCTCTTCATGGACCTCTTCGAGAAAATCCGCACCCTGCCCACGAAGCCCGGCGTTTACCTCTATAAAAACGCCGAGGGCGAGGTCATCTACGTTGGCAAAGCCAACAACCTCCGCTCCCGTGTGCGCTCTTACCTGCTTGAAGCTTCGCAGGCCGACGCCAAGACCGGCTCGCTCATGCGCGAGGCCGTGGACATCGAATACATTCTCGTTGCCAACGAGCATGAAGCCCTGGCCCTTGAAAACAATCTCATCAAGCAGCGCAAACCGCGCTTCAACATTCTGCTCCGCGACGACAAGACCTACCCCTACGTCAAGCTGACCCTCGCCGACCGCTTCCCCAAGGTTTTTGTCACGCGGCGGCTGCGCAAAGACGGCTCGGCCTACTACGGTCCTTACTTCCCCGGCAACCTTGCTTATCGGGTGGTCGAGCTCATCCATCGCAGCTTTCTTTTGCCCAGTTGCAAAGTCGATCTTTCGCGCTATCATCCCCGCGCCTGCCTGCAGTACTATATTCACCGCTGCCTTGGCCCCTGCGTCGAGGGCCTCACCACGCCCGACACCTACAAGCAGGCCGTCCGCGACGCACAGCTTTTTCTCGAAGGCCGCCACGCCGAACTTGAGCGCACCCTCACCGCGCGCATGATGGCCGCCGCTGAAGCCGAGCAATTCGAGGCCGCTGCGCGCCTCCGCGATCAGCTCTCCACCATCCACCAGCTCCAGGAAAAACAGCGGATCGCCACCGCCGAGCTCGATGACGACTCCGATGTCTTCGGCTATCACTTCGAGGACGGCTCGCTGGCCGTCAATCTT
>JASHSG010000299.1 GCA_030040935.1 Acidobacteriaceae bacterium
AAGTCGGCGATCGCGCGCGTTTTTCTGCGTCCCGGCACGGGCGAGTGGAAAGTAAACGGCAAGAAGTTCGAAGCGCATTTTGTCACCGAGCAGCAGAGGGTCAGCGCCAAGCGGACGCTGGTGGTTGCCGAGCTCGGGGCAAGCTTCGACGTAGTCACCACGGTGAGCGGCGGCGGAGTTTCTGCGCAGGCCGACGCGGTGAAGATGGGCGTGGCCCGCGCCCTGATTGAGTTCAACCCTGAGCTGCGAAAGCTGCTCAAGGCCGAAGGATTGATGACGCGCGACGCGCGCCAGAAGGAACGCAAGAAGTACGGCCAGAAGGGTGCAAGAAAGCGGTTCCAGTTCTCGAAGCGCTAGGCGCTTGCAGTGGTTGGCGAACAGTGGTCAGCACGGACGCAGTTATGGCAGGGACGAACTGATCACTGACAACTGAACACTGATCACTGGTTTTAGAAATCTCCCCGCGAGGGGATCAATCCGGGTAACGGAAACATAAGCCCGGATGCAGTTCACAAAGGAGGACCATTGGCAACCATCACCATGAAGGAACTGCTCGAAGCGGGTGTTCACTTCGGGCATCAGACCAAGCGCTGGAACCCCAGGATGAAGGAATACATCTTCGGGGAGCGCAACGGAATTTACATCATCGATCTGCAGAAGACACTCAAGCTCTTCAAAGATGCCTCAAAATTTGTGACGGACCTCTGCGCGAGCGGCAAGACGATCCTGTTCGTCGGCACCAAGCGCCAGGCTCAGGATGCGATTGCTGAAGAGGCCACGCGCGCCGGAATGCCCTACATCAACCAGCGCTGGCTGGGCGGCTTGCTGACTAACTGGGTCACCGTGCAGAAGTCGGTAAAGCGCCTTCAGGAGCTGGATGAGATGGCGACGGATGGCCGCTACGACCTGCTGACCAAGAAGGAAGTCATCAAGCTCGAGCGCGAGCGCAAGCATTTGCAGGCCAACCTGGCCGGCATCAAGACCATGAAGCGGCTGCCGGATGCGATCTTCGTCGTGGACTCAAATAACGAAGCGATTGCGGTGAAGGAAGCGCGCAAGCTGGGTATCCCGGTGGTTGCCGTGGTGGATACCAACTGCGACCCGACGGTGGTCGATTACGTGATCCCGGGCAATGACGACGCGCTGCGCGCGATTCGGCTGTTTACGTCGAAGGTCGCCGATTCAGCCGCAGAAGGGGTGAATCTGCTGGGCGACAAGGCCTTTGAGACGGAGGCGCCGGAAGCTGCCGCCGCGGAAGAGGGCGAAAGCGCCGCGGACGGCGTCGCGATCTCGGCGGAATCCCCGGCCGTCGAGGAAGTGGACATGGAAGCAGCGCTGGGCGGGGGGATTCGCAAGGCGCCGGCGGCTGTGGCGGCGCTGCTGGAAGAGGACGAAGTGGCGGAAAGCGCCAAGTAGCGAGCCGGCACGAATTCACGCACTGACCTCTGAAGAGCGTGGCCGCTTCGGTCGAGTCTGACGAGACCTCCCGAAAATAAAGGCCGCGCTTTTCTTATGCCGGAAATTCTCCGGCGCGAAACACGATTGTGAAATCTTAAATGCTATGCATCAGCAGGACCGGCTCCGGCCAGGAAAAAAGAGAGATGACGACTGTGACTGAGAAGATAGACGCGAAATTGGTGAAGGAACTGCGCGAGAAGTCGGGCGCGCCGATGGGCGACTGCCTGAAGGCTCTGCAGGAAACGAGGGGAAATATCGAAGAGGCCTTCGTGGTCCTGCGCAAGCGGGGCATGGCCTCGGCGCTGAAGAAGTCGTCGCGCGTGACCAACGAGGGCGCAGTGGGCAGCTACATTCATGCCGGCGGAAAAATCGCCGTGCTCGTCGAGCTCGACTGCGAGAGCGATTTTGTGGCCCGGACCGAGGACTTCCAGGAGCTGCTGAAGGACGTGGCCATGCACATCGCGGCCAGCGATCCGCGCTACATCAGGCGCGAAGATGTGACCGCCGAGGACCTGGAGCGCGAGAAAGAGATTTATCGCGCGCAGACTCTCGCCTCGGGTAAGCCTGAGAAGCTGATTCCGCAGATCGTGGAAGGCAAGATGTCGAAGTTCTACGAAGAGGTTTGCCTGCTTGAGCAGCCGTTCATCAAGGACCAGGCCATCAGCGTGAAGGAACTCATCGCGCAGAAGGTTGCGAAGCTGGGCGAGAACATCACCGTGCGGCGCTTCGCGCGCTTCAAGGTGGGCGCGCCCGACTGGACCGTCGCGCAGACCAAGGCCGTGGAGTCCGCGCCCGAGTAAACTCGGGAACCGCGAAGGCAAATCGGCCCGGGCAATCGCTCCGGGCCTTTTGTTTGTCCACGACGTTCAGCATGGCTAACATGCGAGGGCGCCTGGGCGGGGATCGCAGCAAAAATGTGGGCAGCCTGCGCGAGCAAGCTGCCCTTCATGTTGCCGGCAAACCGGCTTCCGCCTACGGTAAGTAGTAGCGGAACGAGGTGAAGATCATGTTGTCTGTTCCGTCGGCGCCTGCGCCCGGATTGGCGGTGCTGGTGGCGCCAGACCACAGATCGCGCCGTACCCAGCTATATTGCAGGCCCTGGCGCAGCCGTCCCTTGGGTCCGGCGATCAGGTTCCACCAATAGCCGAGGGTAAACTCCTGCACGTCCTTGGTATTGCCCCCGCAATTGCTGGGTGCGATAGGAGCTGCAGCCTGGTTCACGCCGCCGTTACCCGGGTTCTCTTCCGTCTCGCAGCCCGACATGTTTTGCGAGCGGTTGCCGTACCCAACCTGAGTTCCCGAGCCGTTCACGACGTAATCGCGGTCGAGCTCATCGCCACCGTAGTTGGTGTAGATGGTGAAGTTTGGCGTGGGACTCACTTCAAGCGTGCTCAACGCAGAGAAGCCGTGGATTGGCGACAGCACGCCGTCTGGCCGAATGGTCACGTCGGCGATCGTCGAATCGCCATAGCGTCCGACGCCCTGGCCCCACAGGCCCTTGAGGCCGAACATGACGGCCTTGGTCCCGAGCGGCACCCGGAATCCACCGCCGAGACCGGCGCCGATCTCTTTGTCGTTGTACGCGCCGGCCGTGGTGCCGGTGCAGGTGGTCACCGCCGGCGTGCCGGCAGTCGAGCAGGTCAGGCCGGGATATATGCGATCGCGGAAAGTGCGCTGAATCCCGAACACTTCCCAGTGACCCCAGCCCGGCTCGAGAGCCATCTTCACAATGAGGTCCGGATCGAAGTTGAACGTGTAATTGGTGATCGCGGTGCCGCTGATCGCGCTCCCGGCGGCGTTATACAGACCGCCGTTCGTTCCGGCCGAGCCGATCAGTTCGTTGATCGGGAGGTTGTTGCCGCCCGGATTCAGGGTTTGCGCGTTTTCAACCGAGAGGCCCATGAAGAACTTATTGGCGACGCTGTCAGTGATGCGGAAGCTGTCTTGCCGCACCCATACAAAGCCGGCTTCGTACTGCGCATCGATGGTGGCCGGCAGAATTTCAGTGCCGCGCGTCAGGCCCTGCGTGGTTTCTGTCACCAGTGACCACCCCTGGCCGCCCGAGAAATCCCAGCCGCTGGTGGTCTTCGCGTCGGCCCACAACTGGCGTTGCCGCATCGTATAGCTGTTCGATTGGTTATTGTTCGAGGTCGTGCCCGATGATAACCAGTCCGCCTCGTAGTAGCCGGTGAGCGTCACGTTGGAGAGCTTGCCCGTGGCTCTCAACGCTGCTCGCGACTGGCGGCCGCTCATGAAGAATTCAGACAGCTGGGCCGCTTCGGAATTCTGAAGAGGAATACTGGTCATTGCCGTGTTAATGTCAGATCCTTGGGCTGCCGAGCGCCACACTGTTTCACCTGCCAGGAAGGAACCCGTCGGCGACAAGGTGATGCCCTTGAAGTAGAGCGCGTCGGGATTCGTGATCTGTTTCTTGATCGCAGAGGTCTCGTCGGAGACGGTGGTGGCGAGCGAAACCGCGTTGGCCTTCAGGTCGCTGACCGTGCTCTGCAAGGTGCTTACGGCCGCCGCATTGTCAGTCGCGGCCTGTTGCTGCGCGGTCGCGTCCGCTTCAGCCTTGGCCGCTGCTGCCTGCGCGTCCGCTGCAGCCTGCTTCGCCTGCTGCAATTCGGCGTCCTTCGCCGACAGGTCGCTCTTCAGGCTGTCGATCTCGCCTTGGAATTGCTGCTTCATCTGATCGATCTGCTCCTGCACCGTGGGTCCGGCCGGCGCAGCGGACTGCTTTGCCATGTGTTTCTTTGCCGGCGGCGTCGAGCCGCTGGTTTGTGCGTAAGAAACAACGAAACCGGCTGCGAGAAATGCAAGCGCAGCCGCTTTGACTGTCAAATTCATTTGGGCCTCTCTTTTCCTCATGGAATTGTGTTGAAAGGTGGCAACGCCCCCGTGCAAAGCGGACACAGACCACTTCTGAATCCCGGGCGTATTGATGAAAAGGAAAATCTGCGGAAATCCCATCGGCGCGAAGAATTAGGGGAGTGGCAGAGAAGGAAGTCTCGCGCCGGCAAAACTCCTTCTGTCGTTACGAATGCAAGCCTCGCAGAGCAAAGTTAAGATTTGACGAATTCACGCAGAATTCACATTGCGGCTGATGGGTGCGGATAGAAAGCCGATGAGGCGGGAAGAATTCATCGTCTGTTCACGAGTAATTCGCTTTTCTTGCGCGGTTCTGTCAGTGCCTGGCCGCTGGCTGATCTATTTGCCCGCGGCTTCGCCGGTCGCGCTGAGCAGATTCGCAAGAATCCGATAAGCTCCGGGCACTAACTCGGGGAACTGCCGATAGAGCGCGAACGCAACATAAATATAGGCGCCCTTGCCGCGATCGACGACGAGCAGCCCTGCGCGCTGCGGATCCTGGCCGGGGTCGGCCGTTTCAGTCAGCGCCGTGTAACCCGGGTCCCAGTGATCGAGGAATCCGTGGCCGCGCTCTTCGAACCATCCGTCGAAATCGGCTGAAGTGATTCGATTGGGCCAGGTGAGCAGCGAATTGTCCGGATCAAGCAGCCTGACCGGTGCCAGCTCATCGACCACGCGCTCGGGAAAGCGGCCCATCGTCACCGGAAGCGGCGCCGGAAAGCTGGTGCCCTGGTACTGCACGACGACCGTCCCTCCCTGCTCAATGAAATGCTCGAGGCGCGTTTCCGCCGCGGCGAGCTCCGGGCGCGCGGTGTAGGCGCGGATGCCCACTACGATCACGTTCCACTGCGACAGATCGGCGGTGGCAAGCTCCTCGTCGGTCAGGAGATGGGGCGTCGTCCCCAGCGCCTCAATGGCCTCGGGAACGTGATCGCCCGTGCCCATGACGTAGCCCACGCGCAGTCCCGGCGATATCTTCACGTCGATTTTGCGCGTGCGCAGCTCCGCTGGTTCGTACTGGTTATAAGGAAGCAGGCCCGTGTAGCCGATGCTCCGCCAGCCCCTCGAATAACTTTGATCGCCGACGTGCGCAGTGGCTTTGATCGCGTAGGCGCGCGCGGCAACATCGCCCGCTGGCGTCACTGAAAACACGAGCGGCTCTGAGTCGCCCGCCGCCTTCAAGTGGAACTCACGCTGCGCGGGATCGGCGTGCCAGCCCTCTGGCAACTGAAGATCGACAGCCCCGTCGGCCGCGTGCTCGGCGTGGACCGTAACGTCGACAGGCAGCGGCGAGCCGTCGAGGGGAAGAATGCGCGCCTCCGGCTCTACGCTCACGCCAACTGCGGGAGTAACTACAAGCGGCTGATAAACGCCGCCGACACCATTCACGCGCGCCAGCGTCTGCACAAGCTGTCCCAGCCGGATGGGTACACCGTCGAAATTAAACTCCGCCCCGGCAGCCAGCGGATATGGCGCAAAGGAGCGCTCGCGCCACGCCTCATTTGAGATGTCGTAGACGGGCTGCTCGGTAGTGGGCCGCGTAAAGTAGGGTTCCGTAGGCGCGGCATCTGACGGCACATGCACGCGAAATACTCTGTCGATCGCCGGCGCCGCGGCTTGATCCGCGTCGATCGGTCCGCGGCCGTCGTCGATCTTCCATAGCGGAGTCTTCCCGGGGGCGCTGTCAGCGCTTACTAGCCACACCTGGCTCAGCTTAGCCGCATCCAGTCCCTGCGCCACATGCACGCGAACGTTGAAGTCTTCGCCCGGCCACACGCTGCGCGCGGTTTCATCGGCTGTCGCTCCGCGTCCGCTGCCGGGCTGTCCGCCGTCGCGGCTCGAAACAAACGCGATCATGTCCAGACCCAGCAAATCCTTCAGGGCGATTTGAAATTGCTCAACCTTCTCGCCGAGCTCGAGCTCGAGCCCTGCCTTTGCTTCAGCGCTAAGATCGCTGCCCTTCACGCGCGCGTAAAGTTCGAGCGTCTGGCGGTAGATGGGCGCGAGATTGTGGGCTGCGTCTACTCCATTCTCGTTCTTGCAGTCGCCCGTGAATGTCTTCAGGCCGCTTTCAATCTGGCTCAGGCCATCGGCGAGCCACTCTGGTGGCGCGCTGCCGGCCAGCCGGGCAAGGCCCCTGATACCGGTTGAAATGTGCACCTTCGCATTCCAAAAGAGGGTCGCGTCCTCTTTGCCGCCCTCCGCCACGGCGTTCTGTATGTCCTCGCGCGATGCGGAGACCGGCCTGTCTTCGCTCGATGCCGTCGCTGGCGGCGCAACCGCCCAAAGGTGGTAGCTCGAAGAATCCGGCACGATAAGCGCGGGATCGGAGCCGCCATACTGCGACTTCTGCTCTCCCCAGCCTTCGCGCGCAATCTGGACGTAGGTGCGTCCCAGAGTCGCATCCCATGTGCCCACAGGTATCGTTACGTCGGCCGGCAGCGCGCCGTCGATCCACTCGCCAGTGATGTAATTACGAAATCGTGCCGGCGCCCACTTCCCGGTGGCGTAGTCCAGCATCTGCCCATTGGTGATGGGCGCGAACGGCGTGCGCGAGTAAACAGCCAGCGGCTGCCAGGGCTCGAGACCGGCGCCACCGTCTTTCACCGGCCGCAGCTGTTCCGGAAAAACGTTGCGATCGGGCGCGGCCTTGAACGCCTCCTGGGCGATTTCGCCGGAAACCTGGTGATGGCCGTGGCCGTCGCTCACGCCGCCAACAAAGGTGGAGAGGATGATCTGCGGCCTTACCATCCGTACCGCCAGTACCGCGTCGTACAACACGCGATCGTGGCCCCACTTTGAGAATGCCTCTTCCTGCGTCTTCGAGAATCCAAAGTCGGCTTCTGTGCCCCAAAGCTGCGTCACACCGTAATACTCGTCGGCTTTCAGCAATTCGTTGGTGCGGATGAGCCCGAGCGCGTCGTAGCTTTCCGCGCCCAGCGCGTTTTGCCCGCCTTCACCGCGTGTGAGCGTGAGCAGCGTGACGCGCACACCGAGGCCGCGAGACAGGTAGGTCATGAGCGCGCCGTCTTCGTCGTCAGGATGGGCAACGATGAACAGTACGCTGGCCGTTGTGCCCAGGCGCTTGAGGGTCTGCTCAAGATCGGCGGCGCCCCGGTCCTCAGGCAACGGCAAGGCGTTGGCCGCGGGCTCTGACAAGGCGACCTGCGCGAGCTCGGCTTGCGCCTGTGGCTGCGGCGCCTGTTGCGCAATGAAAGTCGCGCGGCCCGCGATCAGAATGAGCACGGCCAGCGCTGCGCCGAACTCGATGCGATGCAGTTTTCGGGGAACAGAATTCATCTCGGTCAGTTTACAGGGCGCGCGCGCGATCAGCGCCAGTCGTCGTTCGCGCTGGCCAGTCCTTCGTTCACCACGGCGTCGAAGCCAGAGTTTTTCTTGACGAAAATCTCGCTGAACTGGCGATCCTGGCGGAGCAGGATAGCCTGCAGGCGCACCAGCTCAAGCAGCCCCAGGAACATGGCGATGAGCGCGCGCTCGGAGTGCGTGTGGCTAAGCAGGCGGCCGAGCGCCACAGGCTTGTCTTCCATGGTCAGGCGCCGCGCCAGGAACTGGATCATCTGGCCCACGGTGACGGAGTCCTCCTCCACATTGAGGATGGGCCGATTGCGCGCGCGCTCCAGTATGTCGCGGAAGATGCGGACCAGGTCGGTTGTGTCGGCGGCAATCTCGGGCTCGGCGCCGGCATCCTCGCGGAACTCGCGTACGCCCGGGTTGGTCCAGACGGCCGCTTCGAGCATCTGCTTCTCGTGCAGCATTTGCGCGGCGTTCTTGAAGCGCTCATGTTCGAGCAGGCGATCGACGAGCTCGCGGCGCGGATCCTCCGCAGACTCTTCAGGACCCGCCGGCGCGCGCGGCAGCAGCATCTTGCTCTTGATGTGGATGAGCAGTGCCGCGGTGTAGATGAAGTCGCCCGCCACGTCCATATCGGTAGCGCGCAGGCGGTCAACGTAAGCCAGAAACTGCGCGGTGATCTTGGCAATGGGAATGTTGTAGATGTCGATGTCCTGCTTGCGGATGAGGTCGAGCAGGAGGTCGAGCGGTCCGTCGTAGACCTGGCTGACGATGATCGAAAACGGCGACTGCTCAGCATCCGCGCCGCGCGCCTTGAGCGCCGCAGCGACTTTTTCGGCAGTGGTGGGCTCGGGCGCAGCTTTTTCTTCGGAAACCGGCCGGGCGGGATCGGGCGCGGAAGCGGAGGCTTCTTTGGTCGCGGGCCGAACCGCGCTGCCGGCGGATTGTGGGTAAAGATTTGTCAATGCAATCTCTTCTTCAGCCGTCTGCCAGCCGCGTTCGACCGTGGCGTATTTCCCCGCTTGTCTCACGCCGGCGCAACGGTCGTCAACGTCATTCGCATTGCCTCGCGCACCTCGATCATCTGAGCGGATCGTAATCGCCTCGGAAGTCAGTAATGTCCTTTCCAGTCTTCCCGGCAACGCCAAGGAAAAAACGATTGCCCTCAGTCCTTATAACGCGAATGGGAATCTTCGCATTTTTTCCAAGATTCCTCTTGGCGATGGAAAAATCGGTGGAGAACACTCCTTGGGGGACCGCGAAATCGTGTAGCCGATTATCCTGGGCACGCCAGCACAGAAGCATCCATATTTCATAGGACTTGGCGGGAACCTCGAATTCCCATTTGTCAGC
>JASHSG010000300.1 GCA_030040935.1 Acidobacteriaceae bacterium
CACCACCATCTACGGCTACGACGCCAACGGCAATCCCATCACGCTCGAGGACGCGAACACCCACACCACACTGCAGAGCTTCGATGTGCTCAGCGAGTTGACGACGAAGACGCTTCCCGACGGCACTCTGAATGAGACGCGTACCTACGATAACAACGGCAACCTCGCCTCGGTCACGCACTTCAACGGCGTTACCACTACTTATACCTACGATCAGCTGAATCGCCTGCTCTCGCGCGCCACGCCCGGGGAGGCCACGGTGAGTTTTACCTACACACCCACGGGCAAATACGCGACCTCGACAGACGCGAGCGGAACAACAAACTACAGCTATGACTCGATGGATCGCATCACCGCCAAGGCCACGCCGGAAGGGACACTGAATTACACATACGACGCCGCTGGCCACGTGGCGAGCATTGCCTCATCGAACGCCAACGGCGCATCGATGTCGTACACGTACGACAGCCTGAACCGGCTGAGCACGGTGGTCGACAACCGTCTGAGCGGATCGAACACCATCACCTACAGCTACGATTCGGCCAACAACGTTGCCACGGTTAGTTATCCCAACGGCGTCGAGACGCAGTTCCAATACGACACGTTGAACCGCGTCAGCGCCTTGGCTACGCAGCAAACCGGCTACACCTACCAGCGCGGCCCCACGGGCAACCTCACCGGCGCCATCGAACTCAACGGCCGGACCGAGCAATGGAATTACGACGGAATCTACCGGTTGACTAACGAAACCATCTCGCTCGACCCGAACCACGCCAACGGCAGCGTGAGTTACGGACTCGATCCGGTCGGCAACAGGCTCTCTGAAACTTCATCGCTGGCGGGCGTGCCTTCCGGCAGTTTCAATTTCAATGCCGACGACGAACTATCAAGCGAGTCTTACGACCAGAACGGCAACGTGACCGCGACCGGCGGAAGGACGTTCACCTACGACTCCGAGAATCACATGGTTTCGATGAGCACGAGCGGGACGTCGGCCACCATCGTTTATGACGGATTCGGCAATCGTGTCTCAAAAACCGTGAATGGGGTAACAACACAGTACCTGGTCGAAGACGAGTTGAACCCCACCGGCTACCCGCAGGTCTTCGATGAACTAACCAACGGAGCGGTCACACGCACTTACACCTATGGCCTCGAGCGCATCGACGAGAACCAGACGATCTCGAACGTCTGGACGCCGAGCTTCTACGGCTACGACGGCGGTGGGAATGTGCGGCAGTTGACCAGCACTTCCGGTGCCATCACCGACACCTATGAATACGACGCCTTCGGTAATGCTCTCGTCACGACTGGCTCGACTCCGAATGAGTACCTGTACCGCGGCGAGCAATACGACTCCGACCTCGGCCTCTACTATCTGCGCGCCAGATACTACAACCCCACCATCGGAAGTTTCATGTCCAGGGACCCCAACGATCCGCAGCTTTTCAACTCGGAGGGCGTTCCGATCGATCCGAAGGGTCTGCATAAATACCTCTATGCAAACGGCGATCCTATAAACGGCGTCGATCCATCGGGGCAAGAGGATCTACTCGAGGATGTGTATTTGTCGCTTCGGCTCATCACTCCGGAAAGGTTTGACTACTTGCAGAGTGCGGCGAAGGCGGCCTACTCATATGGAACTTGCATGGGCAATGTCTACAGCGATATTGCATCGGATATCAACATACTTTCCGGTGCAACTCCAAAAGCTACGTTCGTTTCTTCTAAGAGATTGACGTATAAGATCCTGAAGTGCATCTATAACCTTACCAAGGCGGCACTTGCAGCTGCTCTATGAGCGGCAACCTTGTCCCGTATCTCTGGCTTGATCCAAATGCTGGGCATCTGGGTTCTTTTGCTGGAAGTGCGTGCGAAAACCCGGCCATGACCACATCATCGTGGAGGGACACCCAAGCTTGGGCCGGAGAGGACAGCCCGTGGCGGCCGAGCGGATTTCCGCACGATTGAAAAGCGGCCTTGCGGCTACGGATGATTTCCCAAGAGCTCCGACGGCGTAGCGCTGGAGTGTGCGACAGCTGACCAACACTTCGGGCGTCATAACCGACACCTACGAATACGAAGCCTTCGGAAACGCGCTCGTTACGACTGGCTCAACTCCGAATGGGTACCTATACCGCCGGCCGGATGTGATTGGGTACCCGGCCGGCGATTTTGCCTGTCTGTTTTCCTGCCTAGAACGTCAAGCGCCCGCCAACCTGAATGATGCGAGGGCTGGCCGCGCCCGTAATCGTGCCAAAGGTGGAAGAGGAGTTGGCTCCTCCGACGGTTGAAGGAGGGCCGCTCGATGAGGGAGTGTTGAGGCTGACGAGGTTCAAGGCGTTCGTGGCTTCGCCGCGCAGCTGGAAGGTGACTCCCTCTGAGAAGTGGAAATCGCGGTAGATTCCCAGATCGACATCGCGGTAGCCTGGCGCGCGCAGATAGTCTCGCGACTCGTTGCCGTCGGCGCCTCCGGGGCCGATACCACCGGCCACGCCGGGTCCGTTGGCCACAAAAGCCGCCGTGTTGAACCACTCCGCGGCTTCGGCAGCGCGGGAACGGTGGGGGCTGAGGAACGCGTTGGCGCCCGCGACCAGATCGGGCCGATTGGCGTTGGCGCTGTCATCGTTCTTGTCGGAACCAGTGGTGGCGCTGAACGGCGCGCCGCTCTGCATCACCCAGACGGGCGAAATGGTCCATCCGTTCACCACTTGCTTCATCAGGAAGTTTGAACCGCGGTAGTAGTCGATGTCCCACCTGCCGGAGATGGTGGCCACGTTGCGCCGGTCGGCATCCATGGGGCCGATCTCCTCCCTAAGGTTATCGAAGTCCTGAGCGGTCATCTGCCCGATTGCCGATTCGTTGGAGCTTTGCAAAGCGTGGCTCCAGACATAGAAACCATTCACCATGACGTGATGCGTCAGAGGCCGCGAAGCCGAAATCTGCAGCGCGTGATAATTGGCGGTCTGGTTGGTGATCAGGTAGATGTTCTGGCCCAGGGTGCCAGTGCCGGTCGCGTTCTGGTCGTAGGGCCGGCGCGCGTTGTAGCCGCCTGTCCCGGCGGAACCGGAATTCTCGCCGCTAATGCCGGGGACATACGGAGCGTAGTTGCCGTCGATCATGGTGGGCACGTCGCGAGAGAGCGTGCCAACGTAGGCTGCCGTCAGTGCAACCTGCCACGGCAGCTGCCGCTGCACGGCCAAATTGAATTGGTAGATATAGGGCCACTGCACATTGGTTCCGATGGTCTCAATGCTGGCCGGAAGCAGGAAGCGCGGGCTCTTCGGATTGTAGGTATACGGGAAGGGGTCTCCGCTGGGGAAGGAAGATGGGGACCCGTTGACCATGGTGGCGGCGTAGGGATTGCTCATCGAGTTGACCGACCCGAATGTCTGGCGAACGGCGTAGGGGTTTGCATTCCCCGGCTGATTCCACTCATTGCCGCTGGTGGTTCCGTAGAAGACGCCTGCACCGGCGCGAATGGCAGTCTTTCCGTCGCCAAAAGGATCCAGGGCGAAGCCGATGCGCGGCGCGATATGGTGAAACTTCGTGGTGACGATGCCGCGGCCCACACCCGCGTCGCCGGGGAAGAACATCCCTTCCGGCGCAGTCGGGACCACGGTGGATTCTGTGCCGCCGCCACCGCCGTCACTGGTGAGCCCAGCTTTGCTGGGAATGAAAGCCGCGGTTAGATTCGACGACTCTACGGGGGGCGTATCGATGTCCCAGCGGATTCCCAGATTGGCGGTCAGCCGCCGTGTAATGCGGTAGTTGTCCTGGAAGAAAACGGCCGTATGCCATGCACTCATCAGGGTGTGGTATGGCGTGTCCTGCTCCATTGAGGAGAGCATGCCAGTGTAGAAGTCGGAGAGCGCGTTGCCGGTGGTGGTGGGCGCCGAGCTGGCAAAGCTGAATTGCCCATAGTTGTAAAGATTCCCGACAAACATGCCTTTGTCGAGCGCGAGCTCGCCGCCGTAGAACATGCTGTGCGTGCCCTTGGTCATGCTGACCATATCGCGCAAGGAGTAGAAATCCGACGTCGTGACTGGCCCGGCCAGCGATACCCCCGCGGTAAAGTAGCCGGATATGGCGAGGTTCGGCAGTGTCGAGGGCCCCTGGATAGTGTAGTCGGATCCGAGCTGGCCGATGTTGACGGCGGGCAGATTCACGCGGCCGCCGGCTACGCGCGTGAGCGCAACCCAGGCTTGATTGGCGGTGTTGGGGCTGAAGGTGTGAATATCGCTGACATCGGCATTGGTCTGGTTGGTGTAGGACTGATTGATGGTCCAAGGCGCGACATTGCCGCCTCCAAAAGCGTCTTGAGTTGTTCTGACGAAGAAGTAGGTCATGGCAACGTGATCGCTGTCGCTGAGCACCTGGTCATATTTGGCGAGGTATTCGTTCTCATCGGTGGGGCCGGTGAAGTAGCCGTTCCATTGCAGGGGAGTATTGGCGCCGGCCGGCGTAAGGTTCGGGAGCGGAATACTGGCATTGGTGTTCTTGCCCCCCAATAAGGTGGCCGCCACGGCATCCTCCGCGGAGTTCGGAAGGCAGTTCAAATTCGTGGGGTTGCTGGCATTCACTCCCACCGAAGTGCAGCCCGGGCCGGAGTTGGTATTCCCCGTATATGCGGTCTTGGTCGCCGGCATGTCGATCGTGAAGGGAGTGGATCCGTAGTTCGATACCTTCGGGTTGCTGGCGCTGGGAAGATCGCCCGTGAAGTCTCCCTCGCGCTCGGCAGCGGTGGGGACTCTGCCTCCGCTCTCATAAGTGCCAACCACCTGTCGCAATCCGCCGTAGCTGAAGAAGAAGAACTCCTTATCCTTCTTGATCGGCCCACCGAGCATGCCGCCATACTGATTGCGGTGGTAGGGAGCATTGATGTACTGTCCCTGCGCATTTTTCGGCGCGTTCCACGGATAGGCGTTGAGATCGGTATTGCGATTGAATTCGAACAGCGATCCGTGGAACCGGTTCGTGCCCGACTTGGTGACGGCGGTGACCACGGCGGAAGACATGTGCCCGTACTGCGCGGAGAAATCGCTGGTCTCGACGCGAAATTCCTCGAGCGCATCCGCGTTGGGCAGCTGGTTGCCGTAGTTGCGAATGCCGTTTGTATTCAGACCGCCATCGAGGTAGAAACTGACCTCGGGATTGCCGCCGTCAATCGAACCGTTGATTTGCACATCTGTCGAGGGAAGGCCGATGACAAAATCCGGTGTTCCGTTGGGATTACTCTGCTGGCTCATGCTGTTGGCCATTACGCCCGGCGTCAGCGAAAGCTCGGCGTACGCGTTTCGATTGACCAGAGGCAGGCCGACGATCTCGGCCGCCGAGATGGTTCTGCCAAGCTCCGCGTCGCTGGTATCCACCGCGGGAGGAGCTTCACTCACAGTGATGGTCTGGGATTCGGCGCCCACCTCGAGGGTGATTCCAAGCGTCTGCGTCAGGTCGACGGTAACAACCACGCTCTTCTGCACAAATGTTTTGAAGTTAGCCGCAGTAACCTCGACGGTGTAGTTGCCGACCGGCAGATAATCGATGAGGAACTCCCCATACCCGTTGGCGGGGACCGATCGGCTAAAGCCGGTGCCGGTGTTCGTCGCCTTGATGGTCGCAGTATTGACCACCGCGCCCTGCGCATCCTTCACCGTGCCCGCGATCGAGCCCGTGATCTGCTGGCTCAGAGCGACGAGGCCTCCGCCGAGAACCAAAACAAGCAGCACGAGGAGTCGCGCGCTTGCGCCTGCGATCAGACATCCTGCCCATTTCATCCTGTTCATACCGCCCTCCTGAATGTTGGTATCCCTCATCGGAGCGTCCGGCCTTCAGCCGTTCGCGAATGCGCCGCTCCGTCTTCGTCGGCTGTCATAGGTGGCTCCGAGCGCAACCCGAAGCTGCGCCGCACGAGAACCACCCAATCGGGCACACCTTTCCTTGCCAGCGGATATTTACCAGTGGCCACTCGATGCTTGGCAAGTGACTCACCGTTTGGCCCATGAGAGCGCGGATAAGCATGGTGGAATCTAATGCATGCGATGTGAGTCGAGGTTGTGCCAAACGTGTTTTGCGCAATTGCATGCGTCGGCGGAGACGGCTGGCGTTGCCAGATTGGCAGATCCCCCGGGGCAGTGCTCTTCGGTGAATCCGGGCTGGATGGCTCATCATGCCAAAACCTCCAACGCAGCTCCGGAAACTCCGTCGATGGTTGCCCCGACCGTGCAGGCGCCAGCCGCATCGAGCGATATTTCCGCCCGGCCGTTGGCCAGCTGTAGTTCGCGCGAGGCTCGCGTGGTTCCCATGTTGTCGATCAGGCGGCCGTCTCCGGCTAGAGAAAAGCGGACAAAGTTACGCGCGTCAAGGCAGAGAACTCCCTGCGCGTCAAAGAGCTTCGCTTCGACCGTGATTCGGCTGCCCTGGCGTTCCTTTGCAGCGAGTTTGAGGGCTGTGGGCTTGCCCCAAGGCTCAGTCTGGTACGCGAGGTCAATCTCATCGGTCACTGTGGCGTCTCCCTGGTGCGCCTCGACGCGCAGATGGTTGGGCCCTGCGGCAAACTTGACTTCCCAGCGCAGCCCGGCGGCGGGAAAGTTTTGAGCGTCGCGCTTCCTCGTGCCTTGCGAAATCCCGTTCAGGAATAATTCCGCGCGCTCGCAGTTGGAGTAAACATGCACGCTGCGCGGCTCGTCCGCCTTCCCCCAGCGAACCGGCCAGCTATGGCCGTAGATGTGCGCCATCGGCTTGTCAGACCAGTAGGACTGAAAGACGTAGAACGATTCCTTCTTTTTCAGATCGCGCTCGACAACGCCTTTTTGATTCACATAGGGAATGCCGTTGTCGCCGCGCAGCGGCGAGGCAAAATCCTTGAAGATCCATTGGGCGGAACCGGAAAGCCAGTCCAACTCATCCTGCGTCTTCAAATGCCAGTCAAATAGATTGCAGGCGTATGTCTCCGACCAGTCCCCATCAGCCGAGGCCCGCGGCTCCCCGCCCGTCTCAAGGTAGGCGAGGCCGCGTTCGTCGGTGCCCTCGCCTGTCGGGATTCGGCTCAGGACCGCGTCAGGATTTTCAGAGTGGCGTCCCGCATGACTGTCCGCTCCCCATTCGATATGAATGAAACGGGATACGCGCTCGCGCTGCTCGATCAAACTCCGCTTGTACTCGCGATAACTGCCGCGGTACCATCCGGCCCAAATCGAAGGCGAATAAACATCGGGAATATCGCGGGCGAAGTCGCAGCGGCGAAAGGCAGTGAGCCGCGAACCGTCGAGGCGATGCGCCAGATCGCGCAGCCGGGTCATGAATGAGCGGATAGCCGCCTTGTCAGTGCGAGGATACTCATTGGGCCAGTCGTCCTCGTTGCCCAGCCCCCAAAAAACGATGGAAGGATGGTTAAAGTGCTGCTCGATCATGTGGGTGAGCATGCCGGATGCGTTCTGCTGGAACGCCTCGCCGCCTACGCCGGCGCGGCACCAAGGCAGTTCCTCCCAGACCATGAGGCCGAGTTCGTCGCAGAGATCCAGAACCAGCCGGTCCTGCTGGTAGTGGGCCAGCCGGATGAAGTTTGCGCCCATCTCGCGGATCATCCGCATCTCTTCGCGCGTCTGCTCATCGCTCATTCCGGCGGCCACTCCGGCATGATCCTGGTGGCGCTGCGTGCCGCGCAGCAGAATGCGCTCGCCGTTCAGCTTGAATGGGCCGCGCTCGAGAAACTCGACGTGGCGAATGCCAAAGCGCTGATCGATCTCGACCTCTCCAGCCGGAGTGGAGAGCGTGACCCGGCAAAGGTAGAGATTCGGCGATGAGGGAGACCACAACTCCGGCGAAGCTACCCGGAATCGGGTCAGAGGCGCAAAGTCCTGCCATGCGGCCAGCGACTGAGACGCCTGGTGAATCGTGCCGCCTCTCGGATGCCAGACTTCAACGGAAACCTCGCAGGTCCCGTTGAAAGCTGCGGAGTTAAAAAGCCGCGCTCCGACTGAGATCTCGGCTGCGCCGCCGGGATGGACCACGGGCAGAATATGCACTGCGTCCAGCGCCACGGCCGGGAGATACATGAGATTCACGTGCCGATATAGCCCGCCGTAGAGACAGAAGTCGCTCAACTCCGAAGGAATCCGGGTTAAGTCGGGGGCGTTGTCGCAGCGCACGACCACCGGCACGCCCAAAGCGCGCTCCGCAGCCGTCAGTTCGTTTACGGCGCCGGTGATGTCGAAGGCAAACTCGTCGTAGCCGCCGGTGTGCGTGCCGACGTGCGCCGAGCCGATCCATAAGGACGTAGATTGTCCCGCGCCCTGAAATAGCAAGATCGTTCGCCCGTTGGCATGAGGATTCTGGACGAGAAGTCTTCTCCGATACCAGCCCGGGCCGCGGAAGTACGTCTTGTCAGGGTCACACGCGTCGAGGCCATTGAAGCAATGGGGAAGCGTCACGGCCTGCCACTCGCTCTGCCGGCTGGGCAGCCAGGCCTCGTCCACTCCTCTGATCGATCCGGAATGAAACTCCCATTCGCCGTCGAGCCGGAAGATCGGTTGGCGGGCTGTTCCCTGGGCGGCAAGGGCTTCGCTCACGGCGGAGGCGGAGGCCCGCATGGACGGTGAGAGCACGAAGCCCGCTGCGGAGATCGTGGCCGCCTGCAGGAATCGCCTTCGGGCTGGATTGAACAAAGAAAGCCTCAATTCACTCAATCGCATGCACCCGCCGCACCCGAGAGGGGCGTTCCGCAGGCTGAGCACCGCCGCCATCGACTGCCTGCCGATTGCTTCAAAGAACTCCGGAACAGCCTGCCCATGATTCGAGTCGGACTGTACGAGCCGGTCTCGCGGCTGACAAGTGACTCACGGTTTGAATCCAGGCAGATCCTCAATCCCTTTTGAAATCTTTTCGTTAGCGGGGGAGTTCTTCTTGTGTCAAACGTCGTTGCGCGAGCGCTGATCGGCGAGTATGATGCGAAAAATAATGTCCGTCGCTCACGCCATTCACGAAACATGGCACCCCCAAACCAAGACGGAGCGGGATGCGGTTCTCGCGGAACTGGACGCGATCCTGGCCAGTCCGCACTTTTGCAACAGCAAACGCTACCCCGCGCTGCTCCGGTTTATCGTGGAAAACGCTTTGGCGGCCAAAGCGGAGTTGCTCAAGGAGCGCACGCTGGGAGTTGAGGTCTTCGACCGCCCTCACGACTACGACACCAACGCCGACACGGTGGTGCGCTATACCGCCGGCGAGGTGAGGAAGCGGCTGCTGCTTTATTACTCTGAGCAGAGCCAGCCGTCCTTGATCCGGATTTCATTGCCTGCCGGTTCTTATGTTCCAGAGTTCTTTCATGCCTCGTTCGAGCCCGCAGCCGCGGCCGGAGATGGGGATGCTCACGGCGCCTTCAGGCCCGATGCGGATTCGTCGGCGAACGCAGGCGCCGAACGGCACGAATCCGAGTCGATCGTTCTCCACCCCGCCGCCGGAAAAATGCTTTTCGAAGCGGCGCCTCTGGCGGTTAGGAAGGCTTCAGCAGGCAGCAATCGGCTGGTGTGGCTGGCCCTGATCCTCATACTTCTGCTTGCGCTGGCGGCGGGCGCGCGGTGGAGGGACAGCGCCAATCATTCGCCGACTCAGGTGGACGAATTCTGGGCGCCGGTTGTGCGCGGTCAGCATAATCTGCTCATCTGCACGGGAAGCAGCGTTTTTGCCAGCAACAGATACTCGGGCGTTGAAACTGCCAATCGAGACATCGACTATCCATTCGTTTCGTGGCAGAGCGTTTCGGCTGCGGTTCAGATCAGCAGCGTTTTATCGCGGACCGGAGTGAGCACACAGCTGGTCTCCGCTCCATCAATTGCGCTTACTGACCTGCGCGAGCACTCAGTCACGCTGCTGGGCGCCTACAACAACCAGTGGACCATGCACCTGCAGCAGCCGTTGCGCTACTATTTCTTGCCCGGCGCAGACGAGATTATTCAGGACCGGGTGCAGCCCCAGGTGCAGTGGAAGCGCGATCAGTCGCTCCCCTACTCAAATTCCGACGATTATGCCGTCATAGCCCGGTTTCGCGACCCCACCATCGATGGGTGGGTGGTTATGCTTGCCGGCGTGGGCCGCAACGGAACCGAGGCCGCGGCGCAGTTCGTCACCAGCCCTCACTACCTGCAGCTCCTCCGCGACCGGATCGGATCCGACTTCGCCAGCCGCAACATTGAGGCCGTGATCAAAATCAATGTGATCGATGGCAAGACCGGAGCACCGGCAATCCTGGCCGTTTCCACCTGGTAGGCTTTTGCGCCGCGCTCTGACTGCCGATTGCAGCAGCTTCGCGAGATTGAACCCGGCGCAGTCTTGGATGACCGTTGCTGCCTCCGCGTCCTACAATCATTCCGGTCTGCCGTAACTGGCCGTACCGGAGCGCTCCATGCAAATCCGTCGATTTCGTCCGCGAATCATCCGCGTTGGCGGCTGCCGCCCCATCGCCCTCGCCATTGTCATGGCCCTGCTCGCATCCTTTGTCTCGGCCAACCCGCGAGAGCAGCGCGCACCAGTCGCGCCTCCGGGAGACACACTGACCACGCCCGGACCGCTCGAGCAAAATCTTTCTCCGCGGCTCGAGAGGCGCGGGCTTTCCAAAGCCATGAAGCTCGTGGCCGACTGGCAGCTCGGCCGTTTGCCGGTCGATGCCCAGGTCGACTGGACCTGGGCCGCGCTTTATGCCGGCTTCATGGCCGTGCCGGACCAGATCGACGGAGACAAATACAAGCAGGCGATGCTCCATGTCGCCGATCAGCTTCACTGGCAGCCCGGTCCGCGCCTGGCACACGCTGACGACCTGGCCATCGGCCAGATGTACATGGAGCAGTACTTCATCAATAAAGATGCAACGATGATGGCCGCAACACGCGCTCGGCTCGACGCACAGATTGCGATGCCCGAACCTGCCGACGGGAATCGCCCGCTATGGTGGTGGTGCGACGCACTATTCATGGCCCCGCCGGTTTATGCCGATATGGCTGCCGCAACCGGTGATCAGAAGTATCTCGCTTTTATGGTTCGCGAGTGGAGCATTACCAGCGCTCTTTTATACGACCGCTCAAAGCATCTCTACTTCCGCGACGCGTCGTACCTCGGCACGCGCGAGAAAAATGGCGAGCCGCTCTTCTGGTCGCGCGGCAACGGATGGGTCATGGGCGGAATTGTGCGCGTGCTGCAAAAGCTGCCTCGAGACTCACCGCTCCGTCCGAAGTACGTCGCGCTGCTTAAGGAGATGGCGGCTGAGATGCTCCTTCTCCAGGGAAGGGACGGCTTGTGGCGGCCTGGATTACTCGACGCCGATGCCTATCCGCTTCCCGAAATCTCCGGCAGCGCATTCATCACGTATGCGATGGCGTATGGCGTGAACGAGGGCATACTCGATCGCGCTAAGTATCGGCCCGCCGTCGCAAGAGCATGGGCGGGTATGCTCACTCACATCTATGCCGACGGACGGCTCGGATGCATCCAACCCGTCGGCGCCGCTCCCGGAGCCTACACCGAGACAACCAGCTACGCCTACGGCGTTGGCGCATTCCTCCTTGCGGGTTCGGAGATTTATCGCGGAGCGAAGTGAGGCGAAACCCCGGGCAGAGACCAAGAATCGGAGACAGGAAGGCGTGGATGTTTCGGCGCGAACGATCGGCGAACTTCCGCGGCGCGCAGTTCTGGCGGAGCAGACTTCTTTCGGCGATTCAGCTCATTCCGTTTTTTGCTCGAAAACGAGAGCGTCACCATGCCATCTCCCCATGACCTAATCAGTTCGGCGTAGGCAGGTCGATGTGGTCAACGATGACGACCAGGAGCGGCTCTTTCTCAGGGATAAATTTGAAGCCGGCTTGCTGAGCGGCCTGGACCAGTGCGTTGCCCACGTCGTCGGGGCTGACGGCAGTCTGGCTCTGGGCGAGGCCGACGATGCGGAGGGTGATGTTGTACGTGCCGGAAAGACCGGTTTCGTCGACGAGCTGCCGTTCCTGGAATGTATTCATTATGAATGCGAGCATCTGCGGGATCGTCGTGCCGGAGAACTGAAGCACGATGTCGTCACCTTCGCGCCGCATCGACATGCCGCCGCTGGGACTGAAGTTGGGGTCGCTCGGAACAGGTCGCTGCGCTTTGGGATTGAGGGTGAGAGCGAGAACAGGATAAAACTGCTGATCAGTGTGCGCGACGAGGTGGAAGCGATCAGCGAGGAGCTTGCGCACCATGAGCCGGCTCTGCTGCTCGCTGGGTAGCCCGGGCGTATCGGGTTCAGCGACGATGTCGAATTTCTTCTCTTCGAGCCAGGGCGGGCCACCCAGCACCTGCCGGCCGCGCACGTTCCAGGCAACCTTGATGAGCTCTTTGGCCGACGTGCCCGTGGCATTGAGCCTGTGGGCGCGCAGGTTGAAGATGGGATGCTGCTCTTCGGCGGTGGCGGGCTTAATCGTTGCAACCTCGTAAGTGGGATCGGCGTCGGCAGCCATCGGCGCAGTTAACGCTGGATCTGCGCGCGGCGAGAGAGGTCCGGCTGCCGCCAAAGTAAGGGTGAGAGGGAAAGATTGATTGCTTTGCGTCCAAATGCCTGTAATGGATTTGCCGTCGGCGCTGAGCTTGCCGCGGTAAGTGAAGGCGGCCGAACTCTCGGCCAGGGTGACCTCGGGCGCGGAGAAGGCGATCGAGCTGAATGCCACGGTGACGCCGCGGTCGATAAAGGTGATGCCGCCATGGAATGAGCCGTCAGAGTTTTGTTCGATGTTGAATTCAACGCGAGGATTGTCATAGACCGACGCCCCCTGCGCGGCTCCGTACATCGGCAGCGTGCCCTGCCATGTGCCGACGATGGATTGGGCGTGAAAGGGGATGGCGATGGCAGTGATGATGAAGGCGGCGGAGAGGATGGCTCGTTTCATGGACCCTCAAACGTTGGAGCTCTGGAACCGGATTCAGGGATCATCGTTGTGGAATTGCTGGATTCACGCGAGCGACCCGGTTGTTGGGTCTCAAACGCGCTCGTTGCGCGGCAGACGGATCTGAGAGACCGCTTGTAGCGAGCACGGACGCGACATCGGCAGTACTCGTCATCTTTGGCGGAAAAAAAAACGAATTCCTCACTCTTGAGAACTCCCTCTCATTGTGATACAAGCAGGATCGGCGCGCGCCAGAAGCCCGCTTTTTGCGCCGACGGATCAAGCACCGTGACCTGGCAGTCGTACTGGCCGCGCGGCAGATCGTCCACGCCCAGGTCGAAGCTCAGCGTCATGGTCCCCAGCCGGCTCGACGCGCTGGGCATGATCGACTTCGGCGCCGTCTCATACAGCTTCTTTCCGCCTTGATAAAGGCTCACGAACGCGAAAAGCGGCTGCTGCGGGCTCGGAGCCGGATTTTGTGTCTGCTTGTACGCCTGGAAATAAACGTAGATCCGGCGGCCGCTGCTGAACACGCGAGTCACGCTTGGAATCAGCTTCTTTCCATCCTGCACAAGCGGATTCACGGCTTCATCCTTCGCCCTGTCCCTGGCTTTCGCAGCATCGTAGATGGCTTCCTTCAAGTCCACGCGCTGTCCGCTCAGCACCACGGCGCTCAGAGGGATGCGCTTCTCTTCCTTGTTGAGATTGGGAATCACGAACGTCGTCTGAAATGTCCCGATCCGCCCCGTCTCATCGTCGCGCGCCAGAAACTTGATCATGTAGTTGCCTGGCAGCAGCGTGAAGCCGGTGTCGTATTCGATCGGCCGCTTGGCCAGCTCGGCGGCCGTCGCATCCGACAGTTTGATGTTCACGTTGTCCCGTACGTTCGAAACCGTCGTGCCGCCGGCCAGATCCTTGATCTCTCCGACAAAGTCAATGAGCGTATGCTCGGCGCCCCCGCGTTTCGCCAGCGCCAGCTCGCGCCCCGGAATCTTCACTACGATCGGCACGAAATATTCCGCGCGGTTCAGCTGAAAGTAGTCGATCTCCATGGCGATGGTCAGATCGGTGATGGGATTATCCAGCATCAGCGCGTCTTCAAGCTGGCGCTCGCGGTCAATGTCGGTAAACTTGCTGAACTCCTTGTCGGCAAAGTAGCCCTGGCGGTAATCGAGCTTCGCCTCCTGATTTTGCGCGAGAGAAACTCTGATGCGCCGGAATTTTCCGTCCCGGTCGGTATTTGTGGTGTAGTAGGCCAGAATGTAATAGTCCGAAATCGCCTGCTGCACGTCGACAATGCCGCGCGTCAAGTCGTTGTTATCGAGAAAAGCCTTTCCTCCCGTGTCGCTCGCCAGCGCGTAGAGCGTGTCCTGCGATTGCTGGAAGTTGCTCGTCACCGCCTGCGCCGCGCCACCGGTGTAAATGCCCTGGTTGCCCGGCGAACCCTGGGTCGCGTCGCCCAGCGGCGCCTGCGCCACCAGGCCGCGCGCATCGATCGTCCAAATCGTAACACCGGCTTTGATCGCCGCGTCCGCCGTCGCGTGCATCTGCGCCTGGTTATCGATTCCCTGCAAGCGCAGCCCGCTCGCAAAATAAATCAGCTCCTTCTTCTCGTTCACCTGTCCCAGCATTCGCGCTGCTGTCTGCAGCGCCGATAGTTGCCGGTCGGTGTTGAACACGTTGAACTCGCTGTCGTCCTGCCCGAACGCCGCGCCCGTGTCGGCGCTCGAGGCATCGTCCACCGTCGCCGCCGTGCCTTGCCCTTCTCCAACCACCATGGTCTCGAGAATTGAGAGCAGCCGGTTGCGGTCGGCGGTAAAGTCCTGCAGGATGTCCACCGAACCGCCCTGGTAGCGCAGGATCGCCACCATATCCACAGTCGTCATCTGCGTGCGGATGAACTTCTGCGCCGCTGAAAGCGCCCGCATCTCATCGGCCGGCGGCAGCGCCGTCATGTCGAAGTAGAGAGCCATCAGCCGGCGGTTCTTGTAGCGTTCGTTCTCCATCGATTCGGGAGCGATCGCCGTTCGCGCCAGGCGATTGTAAAGCGTCACGTCTTCGTTCGCCGTTGTCTCCGCCGGCAGCGGTTGCGCCGTCGCCGCCAGGTCCTCGTGCTCGCAATAGCGAATCGTCTGCGGAGCGCCGTCTTCGGTCAACGCAAAATCCTTCGCCGTCAATCCATGAATGAAATTGCCTTGCTTGTCTTTCACCTCCACGGCTTCCACCACTAAATTCGATTCGACCGTCAGCGTGAAACTCTGCGTTTCGCCCGGAACCGTGTTCTGGCCCACCTGCTGCGGCCGCGATCGCCCCGCTGCCATAATAAAGATAAGCAGAACCGCGGCAGCTTGCCTCATTGGAACCTCACATGCACGCTCGTCTCGAGGCTGCGCATCGCGCCGGGCGCAACCGGCAATCCGAACTGCGTGCTGGTTACAAAGTTGTTCCAGCTTGAAAACGCCGCGTGATTGAGCGTATTTGTGGAGGTCACCGCGAAATCAAGATACATTTTTCCGTGCGGGCGAAACGTTCGCGCCAGCGAGCTGTTCAGCGTCAGCTGGTCCGGCCCGATAATCGAGTTTCTGCCTGCTGTTCCCCACTGCCCGGCTTCCGGCGCCGCAAAGGCCTCGGCGTTCAGGTGCGCGCCTCCGCTTGCGCCATAAATGGATGCGCCGGTCAGGTCCGGCCGGATGATGTTCGTAAATCCTGTCCCCGGAACCGCAGCGGGATAAAGAGGTGTTTCCGGCAGTCCCGATCCCAGCGTGAACGCGCTCAGCACCGTCCACTCTTTCAGCATTCTGCCCCGCCATCCGCCCATCAATGTGCCGCCTTCCAGTCCCTGCCCGCTGGTGTATTGCGCCTGCGCGCTGAGCAAATGGCGCTGATCGAAAGCCGAATGCGAGCGCTCTCCCCTCGGATCGAGCCAGTTTTGCGCCACTGCCGCCGACGGCGTCGACAAGGACGCCGACTGCGCCTGCCCGCCGCTCGTTGCCGTCGTGTGACCCTGCCCGCCCAGATACGCATCGTCGTCAATCGACTTCGAATACGTATAGCTCATTGATGCCGCGAATCCGCCGCGCAGCCGACGGCGCAATTGCAGTTGGCCGGCTTGGCGGATGGAACTGCCGTCAGAGTTCTCGTAGACAAATCCCGAAGGACAGCCCGGGCACGGATTCGCCGCACCGAGCGGATAGCTATTGGGCAGAATCTCCTGCGGGCCATGCGTTCCCTTTGTGCCCTGATAGGTCGCCGTCATCTGCAGCGCAAACGGCAAATCGCGCTGCACTGCCAACTGCCACGTCTGCGCGTACCCGATGCGAAAGCCGGGATCGATCGCAAACGTGTCCGCCGTCGTTCCCGAGCACGCAACCAGCCCATCGGTCGCCGCCGCGGGAAATCCATCCGCCAAAGTCAACGGGCACGCTGCGCTGTTCTGAACGCTCAGGCTCGTCGAGAGCGGAAATTGCTGCGCCATCTGGAGCACGATCAGCTGGTACACCGACGTATCGGGATAGATCCCGTATCCGGCTCGGATCACCACGGTTGAAGCGGGAATCGGCCGCCACGAAAGCCCGATCCGCGGCTCGATCATGTCCCGCTCGGGCCGGATCAGCGAAGCTGGATAATGATCGCCCGTCACCGCTCCCACCGGATCGTTCCCCTCGACCGGCGCAACCGCGCTGTACCCGTTCGCCACATCCAGATTCACCAGCCGCCCAAACAGCTCCGTAATCGGCGCGCCGTAGTCCCACCGGACTCCAGCATTGATGGTGAGAATCGGCACCACGCGCCAGTCGTCGGTAACATACGCTGCATACACCGGCTCGCGAAAATACTTGTTCGCATTTCCGTAAGCGACGGCGCTCGTGTCTGGCACACCGATAAGAAAGTCTGCCAAGTCAGAGCCCGTTGCCGTGCCGCCCGCCGCGCTCTGGGTCGCCGCTCCGGTAAATCCAAACGTCCCGCGCGGATTCTGCTCAAAGAAATCGTTGTACTGCTGCTTATGAAACTCGCCGCCAATCGTAATGTTGTGCTTGCCCGTGTAGATCAGCGTCGATGCCGAAACCGAATTGGTCACGTTGCGATTGAACGCGCTGTTGGCATCGCTCAATCCCGCAAAGCCACTCGAGAAACCCAGCGCAGGCGGACCCCAATCGGCGGCATCCTGGTCGTTGCCGCTGATGTCCGCCATGCCTGAAACATTCATGCGGCCTTCAAAGTTCGGCGTTACCTCGGTCCGCAGCCGGCTGAACGTGTACCCCGTGAACAGAAACATGCGCGCCTTCAGCCGGTGCGCCCAGTGGATGTTGCCGTTCACTCCCAGCGTGCCGGTTTGATCCACGAATCCGAAAAGATTTTCGGTGCTCGCCCGCGTGCTCTGAAAGTTGAATCCGCCATAGAGCTGGTCTCTCTTGCCCAGCGTCTTGTCCAGCTTCGACTGCAGCGAGTCCTGATGCGAGCTATTTACCACCGCCGCCTGATAGTTGTAATTCGACACGCCGGCAATGTTGGGCAGCGGGTAAAGCTTGAGCAGCGCCGCCGCCTGCGGGCTAACTGGAACGGTCTGATTGCCGGCGCCGCCCGGATACGGCGTGTTGGTTCCCGGCTCATACACCGTCAGCGGCTGGCCCAGGGCATTCACCAAGCCTGCCAGGTCCCCGCCTTGCTCGGCCTGCGTGGGCACAAGGCCGGAATTGATCACCGAGCTCGAGTTGCGCGTCCACTGGTAAGACGCGAAGAAGTTCGGCCCGCGCGGCAACCAGTTCCCTATCTTGATCGGACCCTGCAGCGTGGCCACGCCTGTGAAATCGTTGAATGCGGGCTTCGGCGCCTCGATACCGCTCAGCGAGTACGGGCGCGCATCCAGCGCGGAATTTTCTTCCGTGGCCGCGAATCCGCCCGTATATAAAGCCTTGCTTCCGGAGCGCGTGTTCCCGAAAGCCGAATTTGTGCTGTACTGCGAAGTCGCGGCGTTGTTCACGCTGCCTTGCACAAGAAATCCGTCCGTGCTCTGCTGGTTTTCTTCCTGCGGCTCCTTGGGCATCTCCGGCGCGTTCGTCGGCGCGGATGGCTGATCGGGTTTTCTTGCCACCGCGTCGATCGGCGCCGGCGGCAATTCGGCGGACGCCTTCTCCGGCTGTGCCTCCACCACGATCTGCGCCTCCGGCAAGAGCTTCATCTCCCAATTCGCGGCAGCCATATCCGGCGCAACCGTCACTTCCGCGTTGATCGTCTCGAAGCACTGCATTTCAACTTCGATCGTCCACTTCCCGTCCGCAAGATCGTCAAGCTGATACTCGCCCTGCCGATCTGAAACAGCCGTGGCCGTCCTGGTTCCCTGTGTTGCCTTTATCGTCGCGCCCGGCAGCGGCAACCCGCCAAACGTAACCTCTCCGCGAAGCGGCGAGCCTGCGGCGGGCAGGACGGCGCAAATCTCGAGCGCCATTGCAATCACCGGAAAGTAAACCACTCGCCGCCAAGGCATCCAGTCGTTTCTCATGGTGCGTCAATTTGGAGACAGTTGCTCGATGTGGTCAATCACAATTACGTCGACCGGCAGCTTTCGAGATTCGAGTTTCAAACCAAGCTGTTCCTGGAGCGCCGCGACTAGCGACGGCCCCAAACCCTCTCGCGGCAGAGCGGGATCGGGCGGAATACCCGCGGCGGGCATTCTCATTGTCATCGGCGCTGAGCCAGTCATAGTCGGCCCGGCACCCTCGTCGGGTGTCCACACAAGCGTGAAATCGTAGTTGCCTGACAATTCTGTCCTGTCTACCACTGTGGTTCCGAGTTGGTCAGAAATCGTCTGCGCCAGGTTCGCCATCGTCGCTCCATGACACTCCATCGTCGTTCCCTGCGGGGAGCCGCGGATTTTGAACCGCGGCTGCGCATCTTCATCGGGTTGCGCCGGCTTTGCCGCGGTGATTTTTGCGCCTCCCTTCGCTACCGTCAGCGCATAAGCTCGCAAGTCCACCGTCTCGTGGTGAAATTTCAGGTTGAAGCGGTCTTCAAAGACCGGAAGCAGCATCTCCCAGCGCTGTTTCGGGCTCAGCATTTTCACCGCTGCAACATCGTCGGCCGCGACCTTGGCCTGAACATCGTACCGGCTCGACTCGGCCCATGCAGGCAAATTCAACATCCGGTCCTCTGAGACGCCAAACGCCTCGCGGATGAGCATCGACAGCGGAATTCCCGAGACCGTAATACCGTCCGGCATCATCCAGATATCCGCGTTCATGTGCCCTATGCCCTCGTCCCCATGGGGTTTGATCGAGACCACGTCAAAGGCAGGCAGTTGAGCCGGCGCGCCGCTTCGCTGTTTCGCAACCTCGTTCGCCTGCGCATCGACGCTGCGCACCGCGGCCAGCGAGACTATCGTAAGCGCAAAGCTCGCGTAGATCCTTCCGCACTGCCGCGCCGAGGCCGCGCTCATCATCGCTGCCACTCCATCTTGTGATTCGAAGCGCGCCAGCCGGGGCCCGCGCGCAGATTCGTGCCTTGCGCAGGGGAGAGAGTCCAAATGTAAGACGTAAGTGGCACTCGCTTGGCTCGGGCCGCCTCGTCATATTTCCCGTAGCCCCGTCTTCTTGCCCCCCGAGCTAGTTCGGCGACGGCTTGTCAACGTGGTCTACCACCATCACATCCACTTGCGCCTTCCCCGATTCCAGCTTTAACCCAATCTGCTCCTGAATCGCCGTGAACAGCGGCGGCGGCGCGTCGGGCGCATCGCTCGGCGGCGGTGGCCGCATGCCCATTCCGCTGAACTGCGACTCATCCGGCGTCCACTTCAGCTCGAAATCCCATCTGCCCGTCAGGTCCGTCTGATCCACCACCGGACGGTCCAGCACGGCCGACTGCATCAGGTGCGCAAAATCCTGCATGGTCGCGTTGCGCACATTCAGGTCGCCAAGCTGGCGGAAGAATAATCCCGGAAGCCCGTTCGGATTGTTGTCATCCTTGGTCATCTTCGGTCCGGATTTATCTGCCGTCAGCAAATATGCCGCCAGCTCTTTCTTGTCGTTGTGGAACTTGAGCTGGAAGCGATCGGCGAGCAGCTTCTTCACCATGATGCGCAATTGCGCGGTGCTCGGAGTTCCCGGAGTATCAGGCTTGCCCTCGATGTCGAACTTGTCCGAATTCATCCAATCCGGCCCGCCAATCACCTGCTTCTCCTGCACGTCGTAGGCGAAACCGATCAGCGCCATCAGCGTGGTGTTGAAAGTGATGAATCGGTCGCCGCGCCACAAGAACGCCCGGCCCGGGCGATCCGGCTGGCTCGGCTTGATGGTCGCCACTTCCAAACTCGGATCCGCATCGGGCGCCATCGGCTTAGGCGGCTCGGGAATCGCCCACGCCGTGTCGGCATTGGCGCGATCCAGATTCAACGGCAGCGATCCCGGCCCCTGCGTCCACGTCCCGTTAATCGTCTTGCCGTCCGCCGACATCGTGCCTTCGTATGCGCCGCCGATGCCTTCGATCGCGTACTTCAACACGCCGTTCGCAAAAGTGGCCTTCGATGCCGCCATGGCCTGGCCGCCCTGGTCGATGCTGTAGTCCACCACCTTTAGCTCGCCTTTGTCGTCGCGCGTGATTTTGTTCACGATCCTCAGGTTGATCTCAGGATGGTCGGCAGCGGCAGCAATGTGCAGCGTGCCTTGCCATATTCCAACAATGTCCGTCGGCGAAGCCGGTGCTGGCGCTTGTGCCGCCGGCGCGCTGGTTGGCACCGGCGCTGTCGCTGGCGGCGCGGCCGCAGCCTGAGCGCTCGCCATCGCCGTACCCTGCGTCATCAGCACCGCCGCGATCGCTCCGGCCGCCAACCCCGGCAGCCTCCGGAACGCCATCCTGCCTAAACGCAGCTTGCTCCCGTTCCCATTCCATTTCATAGTGGAAGGCTCCATTTTCTGCGCCGCCGCGATGATGCGAAAAAACGCTAACGCCTGATTTTTCTGGTCCAGAGAAGAATACACCTCTAAGACGACGCGAAGTCTGCTTCGTCCGCTCAGATTTCTTCTTTTATCGACATTTCAAGCTCTACAATCCTGCTTGTAAGCCGAGGAGTACCCGAGTCGTGACGGGCGCGCAATCCAGCCAACCGGCCTCAAGCAGAAAGCTCGCCCCGAGCGTCGCCGCGCTCTTCGCGATTGCCATCCTCAGCGTTCGTGCTCCCGCCCAAGCCGCAACGGCGCCACCCTTCGACGTCGCTTCGATCCACGTGAACAACACTGCAACCGACGGCCACCATCACATCGTCAGCAACCCCGCAGAGAGCCACTTCCGCACCATCAATCTTTCGCTGCGCGACCTGATTCAGTTCGCCTATGGCGTCCCCGGCTCGCAGATTCTCGGCGCGCCGCCCTGGCTCGACTCCATCATGTTCGACATCGACGCAAAATCGGACCCGGCAGTCGACGCTGAGTTACGCACTCTGCCATCTGAAGACGCGCGGCACGAGAAGCAGCTCATGGTGCAGGCGCTGCTGGCCGATCGATTTCAGCTCCGGGTCCACAGTGAGACCCGCCAGCTTCCTGTTTATTCACTTGTCGTGATGAAAAACGGCCCCAGCTTCAAGCCGTCGAAGGTCGATGGCACCACCATCGACACCGGCCGCTCGCGCATGCATATCGCAGGAAGCGACGACACCATAGGCATCCTCGCGCGGCAGCTGGCGCAGGTCCTCGGCCGTCCAGTGCTCAACCAGACTGGTTTGACCGGCCGTTACGACCTAACTCTGCGTTGGACGCCGGACGATGCGCTTGCCTCTTCCTCTTCCGACCTTCCTCCCGACATCTTCACCGCAATCAAGGAGCAGCTCGGGCTCAGACTCGAATCGGCAAAAGGGCCCGTTGCCGTGCTCGTCATCGACAGCGTCCAGAAGCCTTCGCAAAATTAGCGGCCATTGATGCTGCAAATAGCCGAAGTCTGCGGAAAATATGCGCAGATCTTTTCGAGATGCGGGATTCCCGACTTATCCTGCGGTCGCAGCAAATTCGCTGAAGCATCATCGAGAGTGCCTGACGAATTATCTCCAACGCTGAAGTGAATCGATTGTAGGGCGGGGAATAATCGAACTTCCCGATTGCCAACCACAACCAACCACGGGCAGGGCATCAATCAGCGCCTCATTCATTCAACTGTGCGCACAACCTGTGTGCGTTATACCGTGCCGCAACCTTCTGAAATTCCCTCGGTGTTCTGGGCAGCGGCATCGTCGCCTCAACCTCAAATTCGAAGCAGGTGTTTCCAGCCATGACCGAACGCCTGCATCACGGTGTCACAAATGCCGCGCATAACGGCATATTTTGTCAGGTGCGCTGATGCCGCTTAAGTTATTGATTATATTTACTTAATGGCGGGCGGAGAGACATTCGAACTCTCCGTACCCTTTTGCGCCGCATCGATTTTCGGGATAAACCCCTCAGAGTTCTACCTTCGCGTGAGAGGCCAACGCGCCCGATCGATGTTCGTGTCGGGGCCTGCAAGGCCGTGCTCAACAGGACCCAGTGGCTGTAAGGAGCAGAAGATGCCCCATCGCAGATTCTGTCGAGCCGCGATAGGGCTTCCAACATTTGGCGTTCATGCTCGCTGCGGACTTGAAATGGCGCCGATCATATCTGCCGATTGGCCGCGACGGATCTCCACGACCTGGTCGGTATCGAGCGAATCGGCGTAATGGCGTCCGTAGTGGGCATAGGCGATGCGGCCGTCGGCATCGATGATGAAGTCCGCGGGATTCCCGGTGATGCCGCCGTCGCTGGTAAACATGCCGGGCTTGTATCCAGCCTTGAGCGCGCGATAATAATCGCGCATCACCGCGAACGAGAACATGCCGGCCCAACCCTTCTCGACTCCATAGGCCTTGAAGATGCGCTTTTCCGGATCGGCAACAAGATCGAAGGGCGGCAGATCCATATTCTCGCTGGCCAATTTATCCTCCGGCGAGTGATATAAGACAACGGTGGTGAGGCCGAGCGCCCGCAGCTTGTCGTGTTCGCTGATGAAACGATGCATGTGCAAATTGCACACCGGGCAGGTGGCGAAGCGATAGAACTTGAGCAGAACCGTACGGCCGCGAAGGGCAGCAAGGTCCACGGTACGGCCGCCCAGAGCTTGGACGGTGAAATTCGGTGCAGTCGAGCCGACTTTGAGTCTCATGACAATCCTCCTCGGGAAAGTTTTGGACGCGACTGAAGCGCCAGTTGAATTTCGAATCGAGCCTGCGGCAAGGGCCCACCCGCAGGCCGCTTTGCGTGCGGAGTACGGCTCGGCGAAAATGCGTCACGCCGTTGCTTGCGATACCTTTGCCTGGGGAATGAAGCGCAAGTAAGGACGGGGAGCATTCCAGCCGCCGGGGTACTTCTTGCGCGCCTCATCGTCAGAAACGCTGCCGCTGATGATGAGGTCTTCACCCTGCTTCCAGTTGACCGGCGTAGAAACCTGATGCTGAGCGGTGAGCTGGATGGAATCGAGCACACGCAGCACTTCGTCGAAGTTGCGGCCAGTGCTCATCGGGTAGCTGAGCGTAAGCTTGATTTTCTTGTCGGGGCCGACGACGAACACTGTGCGCACGGTGGAGTTGTTGGCTGCGGTGCGGCCCTCCGATGTTTCGCCCGCGTCAGCAGGCAGCATGTCGTAGAGCTTCGCGATTGCGAGTTCGGGATCGCCGACCATGGGAAACGTCACTTTGTGCCCCTGGGTCTCCTCGATGTCAGCGGCCCACTTGAAATGGCTTGCTACCGGGTCCACGCTGAGGCCGAGAATCTTGCAGTTGCGCTTCTTGAACTCCGGTTCGAGCCCGGCCATGTATCCCAACTCGGTGGTGCAGACGGGAGTGAAGTCCTTTGGATGGGAGAACAGAACGCCCCATGAGCTGCCGAGCCACTCATGGAACCTGATGAGTCCCTGGGTTGTTTCCGCTTGAAAATCGGGTGCAGTATCGCCAATTCTGATGGTCATGTTCGCCTCCGGGGTAGATTTTCTGGCCGTTTTGTGGCCGCTGACAGATTGAGATATAGTGCTTTCTGTCCCCGACCTCCATATTTGCGACATTTGATTTGTATGAGTATTCGATGAGCGACCCAGTCCTCCTGCGGTTCGGATCGTTCGAGCTCCATTCGGAGCCCAGAGAACTGCGCCATCATGGGGACCTGGTCAAACTGCCTCCCCAACCCTTCAAAGTATTGGAGATACTGGCGCGGAAAGGGGGGCAGGTCGTCACCCGCGCAGAGATCCGCGAGCAAGTCTGGTGCGGCGACACCTTCGTGGATTTCGAGCAAGGGCTGAACTTCTGTATTCGGCAAATTCGCGAAGCGCTCGGCGACACGGCCGACGCTCCCCGATTTATTGAAACTCTGCCCAAACGCGGCTATCGCTTTCTCATGCCGGTTACATCTGGGCCGTCCGCGCAGCCAAAGCAGCTTACGCGGCTCATTGTCCTGCCCTTTCGCATGCTGCGGCCTGATTCGGAGACCGAGTTTCTTGCTTTCAGCCTGCCCGACGCCTTGACGGCGAGCCTCTCCGCTCTGAAAAAGCTGATCGTTCGCTCCAGCATGGCCGCCGCAAAATTCGGAGCGGATGCAGACTTGAAAATCGTCGCGGAAAGTGCCGACGTGGACGTGATCGTGACCGGAACCGTGCTTCGTGCCGGAGACGAAGTGCGAGTGTCAACACAAATGACCGACGCGGCCACCGGAACCCTGCTTGCCTCGCACTCTGCGCAAGCACAACTGGGAAACTTGTTCCGCATGCAGGATGAGCTCACTGAACGAATCGTGGCTTCGCTGGCATTGCCGCTTACCGAGGGAGAGCACCACGCACTGCATCGCGACGTGCCTGCCAATGCGATGGCTTATGAGTTTTATCTTCGCGGCAACCAATTCAGCTATGACCCCAAACAGTGGTC